>JAYVSR010000001.1:0-11394 GCA_043775155.1 Burkholderiales bacterium
GCACGCACGCAATCGGGCACGATGCGGTCAACCGCCCAATCACCGCCGCCAATTACATTACCTGCGCGCGTGGTCGCCGCCCCTAGCTCCGGACGTTGCGCAAAAAACGAGCGCGCATAGGAGGAAAACACCATCTCCGCCGCCGCCTTGGAGGCGCTATAGGGGTCATGCCCGCCGAGCCGGTCGTTCTCGCGATAGCCCCACAGCCATTCGACGTTTTCGTAGGCTTTGTCCGAGGTGATGTAAACCAGCGACCGCACCGAAGCGCACGCGCGCACCGCTTCGAGCAGATTCACCGAGCCGCCAACGTTAACGTCGAACGTCGCTTTCGGGTCAGAGTACGAGGCGCGTACCAGCGCCTGCGCCGCGAGATGGAACACAAACTCCGGCTGAAACTCCGACATCACCGCCGCCAGCCGGCTGGCATCGCGCACGTCGCCATCGACATGGCGAATAATCTGCGCCAAGCCAAGTTTCTCAAAATGACTTTCCGGGTAGGCGGGCGGCAATGCATAGCCCAGTACTTGAGCGCCCGCTTCATGCAACAAAAAAGCCAGCCACGAACCCTTGAAGCCCGTATCGCCGGTCACCATGACGCGGCGTCCGCCATAGGCGGCGAGGAAGTCGGGCGGCGAACCAGCGCCGCTCACCAGCGTACCCATGGTGCCTTGCCAGCGTCGTACAACCCGTTGAGCAACTGGTACTCGCGGTTGGTGTCCATCGGCTGCCAGAAGCCATCGTGCTCATGCACCATCAACTGGCCATCGGCCACCAGTTTGCGCATCGGGCCTTGTTCAAACACGAGATCGTCGCGGTCGTCGAGATAGTCAAACAGCTTTTTGCTGGCGACGAAAAATCCGCCGGAAATACGCCCGCCGGTGGCTTGTGGCTTTTCGTTGAACTCCGTCACCTGCCCGCCAGCGCCGCGCACCAGCTCGCCAAACCGCCCCGGCGGACGCACCCCGGTAACCGTCAAGGCTTTGCCGTGGGAACGGTGAAACGCCAGCAGCGCATCCAGGTCGATGTCGCCCAATCCATCGCCATAGGTGAGCAGGAAATCATCATCGCCGACATATTTGCGGATCCGGGCGATGCGCGCGCCGGTCATCGCGTCGAGACCAGTTTCGGCCAGTGTCACTTTCCAGTCCGCTTCATCATGCTCGGTGTGAAACGCCAGCGTTTCACGCTGCCCCAGCGTGATGGTGAAGTCCTTGGTGTGCGCTTCATAGCTAAGGAAAAAATCCTTGATCACTTGGCCCTTATAGCCAAGGCACAGCACGAATTCCTTGTGTCCGAACGCGGCGTAATACTTCATGATGTGCCACAAAATCGGGTAGCGCCCGACCGGAATCATCGGTTTCGGAATATTGTCCGCAACGTCGCGGATGCGGGTGCCGTAGCCGCCGCAGAGGATTACTGCTTTCATCGTCATTTTCCTGCGCGATTAATTTGTCCGTGAAAAGGTAATTTTCCCTCAATCAGCAAATCCGCGTATTGCATTGCCATGCGGCGATCCTGAAACAAGCGTTCAACGCGCCGCCGTCCCTTTTCACCTTGCGCACGCCGCAATTCCGGATCGCCGAGCAACGAAATCATGCACGCCGCGAATCCCGCGACATCGTCAGGCGCAAGCAGATAACCGCCATCACCGTCAGCCAATACTTCGGCCAATCCACCAATACTGGTTGCTATTACGGGTACGCGCCGCGCCATTGCCTCTACGCACGTCAACCCAAACGACTCAAAACTTTGGGACGGCACAGCCAACAGGTCCGCGCCTAAGAGCAATTGCATCGCATCATCCCGAAACCCCTCCAGCCGCACTTTGCCAGTCAATCCACGATTGGCGATTTGCGCCTGAAGGCGGCTCCGCTCTGCGTCCGTTCCAAATCCGCAAATCAATAGCCTCGCATCGGGTACACGCGATAGCACGAGCAAAAAAACATCCAACAAAAACTCATGCCCTTTGCGCCGCTCATAGGTCGCGAGCATGATGCACAAGGGAGCTCCAGTTTCAAAACCGCTCGCCAGCCGGACCGCCTCACGCGCTTGCCGGGCGTTGCTAGTACCGTCAGCGTCTAAACTGATGCCGTTGTGGATGTAGGTCACCAAAGCGTTTTCCCAAAGCACACCGCGCAATTTGAGTGACCGTGCGCAAGCCTCGGACACTGCAACTACCGAACTCGCAGCACTTGAAATTCTGCGGTCCATCCAGCCCGCAAAAAAACGGGCAGGCCAGTTCCACGAAGGCGCGCGGCGGGCGAGATTGTGAACATTAAACACCAGAGGCTGACGCCCGCCACGCCTGTTCCACGCCAGTGCAGCGGCCAAACACGAATCACCCCCGGGATATCCGCCACTGACAATCATCAGCCGATCAGCCGCCCTACTCTCGAACACACCCGCCAAACTGCGCGTACCACGCAACAGATAGATTGCACGAAGCAACGGCGAGAGCAGTTGGCGCATCCACTGGAAGCGAAGCGAAGCGCCGAGAAGAAAATCGACATACGCGGGCGCTCCGTGGGCAACCACCTCGGCGCGCCCCTTGAGTCTAACGACTAGCTCGCCCAGCCCAGGATGGCGCGCGTTTGTCAGCACCAAAAATTGATCGTCACGCTTAGGCCACGCCAGAATTAAGCTAACGAGAAACGTATCAAGACCGCCTTTGTGTGTATTTTCGGTAAACAGCAAAAGCCTCATTTAGGTACGACCTTACGCAGCAAAAGCGCGTAACCCTCGGCGAACAAATCCGGCCGTTTGGCGGCCAGCGCCTGACGCCACGCCGTTACCGGCAGCCATAGGCGCCCCAATGGCACTGCGGGGAAAAAACTGCAAAAATCAGCCACCAACTCAAACCCACACTCGCGCGCCATATCTTCAAGACTGGTGCGGGAAAAAAACCGAATATGCGGAAAATTCCAGCGGCGCGCGTCCGGGAAATAGCCGTAGGCATCGAGCGAATTGGCGGTCAGGAGCTTTAGCCGTCCGTAAAGGGTGAAATGATTGGGCACGTGAATCAACGCATGGCCTTGCGGGATCAAGACACGGGCCATTTCACGCAGCGCGAAATCCGGTGCCAGCAAATGCTCTAGTACATCCTTGCAAAGACAGAAGTCGAATGCCCCAGCATCGAACGGAAGATTTTGGCGGTCAATATCCGACACCAGAATCGTCCGGTCGTATCCGTTTTTGCGCGCCGCAGCGATCGCATACTCGCTGCCATCAACGCCGGTCAAATGGCAGGACGTCAAGCGCTTGACCTGTGCGCCGAACACCCCTGTCCCGCAACCAACATCCAGTACCGCAGCAGGCGTTACCGTCCGGGTAAGCGCCGCCTCAAGCACGGGCCGGAAATAGTCTTTTTCCGCCGCTGCTGCGTCGATCGCCGCCAGATATTCGTCAGAAAAGGAATTCATCGATAAGTTAGCAGACGAATCGTTCAGCCGCGCCAGCTAAAATCACTCGGCGAAGAGCCGCAATTGCGTCATTTCTGTTAATATTTTAAGTGATTTATCTCTCTCTAAGTGGTTCATGATTAAAGAAAAAAAAGTGCTAGCCGTGATTCAGGCGCGCGGCGGCTCCAAAGGCATTCCAAAAAAGAACATTTACCCGATCGCCGGGTACCCGTTGATCTCGTACACGATTGCGGCAGCGCTTGCGTCGAAATACATTGACGAATTGGTGGTTTCTACTGATTCTGAGGAAATCGCTGCGGTCGCGCGGGAATACGGTGCCGCGGCACCTTTTCTGCGCCCGCCCGAGCTGGCGGGCGACACCATCGCCTCAGTCGACTCTCTGCACCACGCGGCGCTTGAGAGCGAAAGGCATTTCGACACCCGCTTTGACATCATCGTCGAACTCCCCTGCGTCGCGCCGCTGCGTAATGAACTAGATATCGACGGCGCACTCGAAAAACTCGATACCACCGGTGCCAATTCGGTGATCAGTATGGCTAATACTGGAGAAAAGCATCCAGTGCGGCTCAAGCGCATCATCAACGACCAAATTGCCGATTTTTGCAAGGAGTTTCCAGAGCCGGCCAAAGGTTCGCGCCGCCAGGACCTTGAGCCCTGTTACATCCGCAACGGCGCAATTTATTCGATGACGCGCCATTCGCTCATCGACCTGTTTACCCGCCATGGCCCGGACAGCCGCCCATACGAGATGCCGGAGGAACGCTCTGTCAACATCGACGGCTGGATGGATCTGCGCATCGTTGACCTGATGATCCGCGACGGGCAATGCGACAATCGTCCGTCCAAGATCGCGTCCGTCTCAATCGAGACCTTCGGCATTTCCACCGATCCGCACATTCTGGTCACCGCACCACTGTATTTCATGCCGGCGATGCGGCAGCAGATCGCTGACACTTCGCACTGCACTTTGGCACATGGCGCTCCGGTCGAAACCGTGGCGAATCTGCTCAAAACCGCCGATGGCTGGCTGTGCAGTCCGTCGCCCACCTACCACATCGACGAGAAGGTACTGGCCGGGGCGTCAAAACTCAAGATCATCGCCACGCCTTCAACGGGCAGCACCCATATCGACCTCAACTACTGCGCACAGCGCGGCATTAAGGTGGTTGCCCTCAAGGGTACGCCAGTGATCGACCAGGTCTACGCGTCGTCGGAATTTTCGCTGGCCCTGATGATGGCAGTGGTGCGGCGGCTGCCGCAGTCTGCCGAGGCAGCCAGAGTCGGCCAATGGCGCGAAGTCGAAGCGCGGTTTCGCGGCATCGAATTTGAAGGCCGCACGTTAGGCGTGATCGGCTATGGTCGAATTGGCTCCAACCTTGGTCGTTACGCCCATGCCCTGCGCATGCGTGTCGTGGCCTACGATCCTCACAAAACAATCCAAGACGGCATCGCCGTCCAGGCCGGTTCGGTCGCTGAAGTCCTTGCGTCCGCCGACATCGTCGCTATCTGCGTCCACCTTGACGACTCGACTCGCAACATGGTGACCAAAGACTGGTTTACACGCATGAAGCCGGGCGCGTATTTCATCAACACTTCGCGTGGCGAGATCATTGACGAAGATGCGCTGATCGAGGCACTCGAATCCGGCAAGATTGCTGCTGCCGGGGTTGATGTAATTTCGGGCGAACAAGCACCTGATTTGCGCAACCACAAACTGATCCGCTACGCCAAAACACACGACAAGCTGATCGTCACGCCGCACATTGCCGGCCTCACGGTTGACTCCGAAACCAAGACCGCACGCCAAGCCTATGCGGTGGTTCGGGCAGAACTGGGTCTGCCTGCGCTCTGACATGGCTACCTCTCAATCACTTCCCGAGATTTCGGTCATCGTCTGCAGCTACAACCACGACAAATGGCTGGAGCGCTGCATCCGGAGTCTGGCGCACCAGGAAGATATCGATCCAGCCTCCTACGAAGTCATCGTGGTCAACGACGCCAGCACCGACAGCACCGAAGCGGTACTGGCCAACCTTGAGTTCCTGCCGCGCCTGCGGGTGATCCGCAACGAAGCCAATATCGGGCTACCGGCCTCGCTCAACAAGGCTATCCGCACCGCGCTTGGGCGTTATGTGGTGCGGGTCGATTCGGATGATTATGTGACACGCCGTTTCCTCAGTCTGATGCGTCTGTTTCTCAACATGAACCGCGAATACCAGGCGGTAGCGGTCGATTACGTCAAGGTCGACGAATTCGAAAACGTGGTCGAGAAAGTGAATTGTCTCGAGCAGGAGATCGCCTGTGGTGTCATGTTCCGCAAGGAATGTCTGTTCGACATCGGCCTGTACGATGAGAATTTCAAAATGCGCGAAGGTCACAATCTGCGGCGCCGGTTTGAGCAGAAGTTCCGGGTTGCCCGACTCGAATTCGCCCTTTACAAATACCGCCATCACAGCACCAACCGCACGCTTAATGCCGAGGAGGTCGCCAAATACGACCGTCACCTCGACGAGTCCAACTCCTAGAGAGAATCGACCATGCTATTCATCGCCGAAATCGGAATGAACCACAATGGCAATTTCAGCCTTGCTTACGAGCTGATCCGCCAGGCCAAGTATGCTGGGGCCGACATCG
This sequence comes from Burkholderiales bacterium, assembly GCA_043775155.1. GTDB lineage: Bacteria > Pseudomonadota > Gammaproteobacteria > Burkholderiales > JAEUOS01 > CANJDH01. The sequence continues at coordinate 6,054 of JAYVSR010000001.1, forward strand.
CCAAATTCCAACTCGGCTGGCGCGACAAGCCGGATGAAATCAATCACATCACCCCCGATATTCTTGTTCAATTAAAAAAGTGGTGTGACTATTTTGAAATCGAATTCATGGCGTCGATCATCACCGACGATGCTTGGACGATGGCCAAGGCATTCGGCGGTTTCAAGACCTTCAAGATCGCTTCGCGCACGGTCAAGGACAAGCCGGATATGGTGCGCGAGATCATCGCCCAAGGCAAGCCGACCCTTATTTCGCTAGGCATGTGGGAAGGCAAGGAATTGCCTTTCCCTAAAACCGCCAACGTGCGCTACCTGTGGTGCAAATCCAAATACCCGTGCGAACCCTGGGATTTGATTGACCTGCCCAAGGATTTCAGAAACACATTCTATGACGGTTACAGCGATCACACCATCGGCATCGAAACCGCGCTAATGGCGATCACCCGCAGCGCCCAGATCGTCGAGAAACATTTCACGCTGGACAAGTCCGAGCGGGTGATCCGCGATCACGCCCTTAGCGCAACGCCCGACGAGTTTCGCCTGATGACGCAACTCGGGCGCGATATCCACCGCAAACTCGCTATCGGAGTGTGAGGCGGCCGGCCGACGCCGGATTTGTTCACCTTCCTTTCTCCAAGCAAGCCATGTTGCTGCAGGTGTTTCATCCCGCCCCGCCCCCCGGGGTCATTACATTGTTCCCAAACGAAGCGGGGGGGGGAGTATTCTTCGACAACGAAGAAACCATCGCCTTCACGAAGTGTATCGGGCACCTCTACGTCAAGCTGACTGAGGCGCTGGGAGTAGCGCTTGAGCGGGAACTTGGCTTACCTGACGGTACCGGCATACCAATTGCACGTCGCGCGGTGATTCCGCTTGCGCATTGCTACACCGATCGGATGCTGAGGTTGCACCGGCTTCTGGACCAAGTCCATGTCGACGCCATTGCTCGCAGTCCTGCCTATCCGTATCCGACGCAATGCGAGCAATTCGACTCACTCGCGACCCAATCATTCGCGTTCAATCAGGACATAGCAGGGCGGGTCGGAAAATTATTTGGCATTCCGCTCGCCAATACGATCGCGATGGACCCGTTTGAGGGCCAACCCACGATGCCCGCAATCTATGCCAATCACCTGTTCTTTTACGCGGCCTCAAGCAAACTGACGCGTGCTTGGCAACGCCTTCAGCTCGCTTGGTCACGGCTTAGCGGGAGCGTCATCGCTACATGGATGGTCAATACCAAGATTCCGGCTTTAGAAGCCGGGCTATATGGCAACAATGGTTTCGCTCACATGGAGGACACGTGGCCCTTCGTGGAGTCGAGGAACGATCAGGACTTGCGCCGACGCGTCGTCTACCGTACTCTAATCGAATGCGCCCCTCTTTACATTGATTTCCTCGCATCCTGTGGAATTGAAGATGTCAATCTGGGTCAGCGCGCCGCCGAGGGCCTGGCAGATTTCTTTGCCGATTTTTATCCATCAACATTGCTCGAAGGTGCCAAAGCCAATCTCGATCTTGGCATCCGCGAACTAAATCGATATTCGCATTGCAGTGCAGTTTATTCCTGCGGTTTGGCTCAGACTACCCAAGCCGCATTTTTGATAGCGGCGGCCCGCGTCATCGGTAAAACAGTCATTGGCACACAACACGGTGGCCACTACGGTTACATGGCTGCGCATACCGCAGGTGTTGATGTTGAATACCCGGATTGTGACGAGTACGTTACTTGGGGTTGGGAGAGTTTCCCGCAACACCCGGCACTCACACGCCCTCGTATCGTCACATTGCCAGCACCTTGGTATAGCCACCGCAAAACACAATGGCGCAATTTGCTGACAGAGCACGAGCGGATCGGTACCAGCAAGGAATTTGATTTCGTTTTTATGCCAAACAAGGTTTATCCCTTCGTACCAGCTCCGTCCGCCGCCCACGCCAGCATTAATCATGTTGCGAAAGTTAGCCTTCTCTTTAAGGATGTAGTCGCTAACTGCACCATGCGGGGTCACAATGTGCTGATGAAGCTCTATGGCGTCAGCAGTCTGCGGTTACTAGCATCTACTCTGGATGAGATGCAACACCTTGCAGGGCTTCGTCTGCGCATGAGCGACAATCTCGACAAAGGAATAACTCCGGGGTTGGTCCGCCGCTGCAACGTGTTTCTCTGGGATCAACCAGGAACTGGCTTTATAGAATGCTTGCACGCGCAAATCCCGACCTTGGTGTATTGGCCGCGTCTTTACAACCGGGAGACCGCTGAGGCTATTCCAATTTTTGACGCCCTGGAGTCGGCGGCTCTCGTACATCGCACCATGCATTCTTTGCTTGATGCTTACGTTGATTTTCGTCGCGATCCGAAGGCGTGGATGGCGGCCCCGCAGAGAAGAGCAGCCGCTGCACATTTTCTGCGCACCTATGGCTGGGCCGAAGAAGACTGGCCGCGTTATTGGCGAACTTACTTACATGCGAAGAAAAAAACATGACTGGGATGAGATTGCATCAGTCATGGTTGGTCGCCAAGCGAACAAACCTTATCCACGCTCGTTCAATCGCTGCCCTGTGCGGTTATTACTGCCTCACGCTATTCTCAGCATTGTGTGATGGTTTGGGACTGGTACTACTGGTCAGCCTGGTTACCGGGAAGCTCGGGCCCGACCAAACCGATACGGTCTCATTGTTCGTGATCAACACATTAAAGTACATCAATGTTGACGGATCCAAGCCGGCTGCTTTACTGACTGTCGCCCTGTTATTTGCGGTGAAAACCGTCATTCTCATGGGTTTGACTGTAGTTGAAGCCATGTTCACGGCAAGTATCAGAAGGAAACTGCAGGAGTCCGCCTACGCCTCCGCGTTAAACGCCGATTGGGAAATCATGCGCGCCGAACGAACAGGGCAACTCGTCGGACAGTTAACCGAAGAATCTCATCTGGTCACTCGTTATTTCATGTCGGTGATCAAGGCGGTTTACTATGCGATCGCCTCAGTGGTGTTTGGGCTGCTCGCTATCGCTGTCAGTTTACAGTTGACTTTGCTTATGGCCGTATTAGGCGCGCCCCTCGTTTATGGCCTGCGCCGCGCCATAATTTACCAGTCACGCGTATCCGCCATGCAAACGCAGGCACGACAAGGATTTGCTGCCGACATCGCAGAGCGACTCAATAATCTTTTTTTTATCAAGACCCAAGGTAGCGAGGCACGTCATATCAATATTGGGAATCGCCAACAACCGGAAATTGCGCGATTTGAAATACTGGTGGGCTACTGTCAGGCGTTGATCACCAATTTTAACGCGGTACTTATATCGCTGGCCTTGGTAGGTCTTTATTTTTGGGTTGTTTACAGTGGGCAACCTTTTCAGAATGCTCTTCACCTTTTGGCAACTGTCGGGGCCATAGGCGCGCGCGGAGCAGCTCAATTCAACAACACAGTTGCGTCAGTTGGAACTATCTCGCGCTTCAGTGGCAGCATCCCTGTACTGAGCCATATACTTGGCCTCAAGGCGGCAACTCTACGAAATGAGATTGCTGAGCCGATTGTGAGCGTCTTTCTAAACAATGTAGGATATAGAATCGACGATCGAGTCCTCGTTCCTTGCGTAAATGCCATCGCCAGCGTTGGCACCCCTTTAACTATTCGCGGCCCCTCGGGTTCAGGAAAGACAACTACTGCAAATTTGATCGCAGGCATTTTCAGCCCATCCTCGGGAGCCGTGGAATATATGGGAGTCTCCGGGAGGAAATATGATGCAACTCAATTCAAGGCTAGGATCGGTTATGTGACCCAAGACATAGTCACGTTTCACGGTACCGTAAGAGACAATCTCATGCCCAGTGACGGGCGATCAACCGACGATGAATTTTGGTTAATTTTAAGTCAAGTCGGAGCGTCTCAGTTCATTCGCGCTGCCGGCGGCTTAGATGCTGTCATGGCAGAAGCCGGGCGCTCGCTGTCCGGAGGCGAGCGCCGACGATTGGGAATAGCGCGCGCTTTGACCTGTCAAGCCGATATCATCATATTGGATGAAATATCAAACGGCCTGGATGATCAATTGCGCGACGAAATCGCAACTCTGATCAATGAAATTGCGAAAAGCAAAATTATTATTGCCATTACGCATGAACCGACCGAATTTCAAGACTGGAACACGCTGCGAACCTTTAGCTGCCCTCAATAGCATGTCTGAAACAGGCATATTCGGTCTTCGGCATTGAAAGGGCGAAGATTTTCATCCTTCAAATCCATTTCTGACCCCCTTACACTCATCCATGATGCCCGCATCACGTCCAGTAGCCCTCTCTCCAATGCAGCGAACAGTCCTGGAAGATCTGTGGCGCGATGGCTTTGTCCGAATCAGTGGTTTGTGGAATAGCAATGAGATTGCAGGTCTGTCAAATGTATGCTCATCCATGATGGAGATGCAACCGATAGCACCTTGGTCGGATCGATCCCAGTATAAGAACAACTTTCGGCTCCCGATTTTTGAGGACACCAAGTGGGCCGTGCTTTCAAATCTTTCCGGGCTATCTCAGAATTTTGATACCTTTCTTGAGAAGCTGTTGACCAATACCGTACTGCGGCCGCTTCTGGATTCCATCCTAGGATCGGATTACAAAATTTGGGAGACCAGCATCCGCCGTTCTCAAATTTCGGACGGGGGTCTCGCACTTCATCAAGATTCAGTTGGCGAATTTGGACTATCGATATTGCTATCAGACATTGCTGACATGAATGGCACGACAGTTTTTCTGAAAGGATCTCATCGCTTTCCAATGCTTAGCCGACAAAGCGGACTGGATCAATTCAATCCGCGGTTGGTTCGGCACTTCTTGACTCCTGCGTCCGGTGAGGCTGGGGACACCTATCTATTTTTCAAGAATGTGTGGCACGGACGCATTGCGTGCCAAATCGCTGAGCCCAAAGACGCGATTTTGATGAGTTTCGTAGCGTCTGGATACGACTACAGAAATTTCGATGTGTCGCCGGAATTATTGTCATCACTGCCTGCCGAAACGAGTTCGATGTTGAATCCCTATGCAGGCACTCGTTTACTCGACAACGGACGGAGACTGATCACCTCCGAAAGACTCCAGACGGGGCGTCTCATAGACACGGTATATCACTTCCACCCCTTGAAACCGCACCCATCTCAACTGCTTCGTTTGATTGCTCCATTTGGTTTTGCCAAAAAGTTTATTCGGAGACTCGTTAGGCCGCAGGGAATTTGATGTCCAGCTCAGCTACTAAACAAGTTCAGTGGTTGGTTGCGCTTACTCGGAAGTATCCGGAGTTTTGTGTGTGAAGCGGTGGAAGACTTATCCACAGCGGCGGGCGCTGGTCAC
>JAYVSR010000002.1:0-12863 GCA_043775155.1 Burkholderiales bacterium
AAGCCGGGTATGGGCGATCTGGCGAAGGAAATGGTCAAGCGCTATCAGGCCGTCAAAGGGCCGGTCGAAGTGCCGCCGCATGCTTCGATGGGCTTCACCAATACGTGGATTTTCTTGTCCGACGTGTTGCCGCGCGCGATCAAAAAGCATGGTGGCATTTCGTCGGAAGCATTGCGTAAAGCGGCGCTGGAAACCGACATCGCGCCTGGGGCAACGCCATCCGGCTATGGCGTCAAGTTTCATCAGCCGGGCCACATCATGGCCGGGCAAAACGAGCGCTCGCAACTGGTGGTGATGCAGTTCGTCAATGGCCGCACCAACATCGCGTGGCCGACGGCGATTCGCACGACCGACCCGGTGCTGCCGTTCCCCAAAGGCCACACTTACGCCAAGTAAGCACGCCACGCCATTCGCCGCTGTTGCGCGCTGTTGCGTTGTGCTGGTGTTGCGCCGGTTGATTCCTCCTCTTGATCCCCACTCGTTGCCATGCGCGTTGCCACGCGCGGCAACGAATCGGGCGAGTCTGCGCGTGCATTCATGCTGAGCGTCAAAAATCTCACCAAAAAATTTGGCGGATTCACCGCCGTGTCGTCGATTTCGTTCGACCTAGCGCAAGGTGAAATTCTCGGTCTCATCGGCCCCAATGGATCGGGCAAGAGCACCACGTTCAACCTGATCGCCGGGTTGTATGCACCGACGGCAGGCTCGATTGATTTTGGTGGCCGCGAGCTCGGCGGCTTGACGGCAACGCAGGTGTGCCATGCCGGTATCGGGCGCACGTTTCAGATCCCGCGCCCGTTCAAGAAATTGTCGGTGTTGGAGAACGTCACCCTTGCCGCTTACTACGGTCAGGCCGGCAAGGTGAACGAAGCCGAAGCCAAACGCCAGGCGGCAGACGCACTCGATTTGATTGGCCTGCCGTTTGCCAAAGGCGAAATGATTGACGGCCTCGGCGCCGCCGCATTGAAAAAACTCGAAATGGCGCGCGCGCTCGCGACCCAGCCCAAGCTCCTGCTCGCTGATGAGTCTCTCGGCGGACTCGATGAAGCCGAGATGGAGCAGGCGGCGGACATGCTCAAGATGATCCGCCGGGAACGCAACATCACCATCATCTGGGTCGAGCACATCATGGGTGTGCTGATGCGGGTGGTGGATCGAGTCATCGTGCTTGATCACGGCGAAATCATTTCGCGCGGCTTGCCGGGTGAAGTGGCGGCGGACCCGAAGGTGGTCGAGGTGTATCTGGGCACAGACGCGGCTGAGGTGCAGGCGCAGACGACGCGTCAAGCGAGTGATGCCACGGGGGCGGCGGCATGAGCGCGATGCTCGAACTCTCGCATGTTTCGGCGGGCTATGGCTCGTTCCAAGCCTTGTTCGATGTCTCGCTCGAAGTCAAAGCCGGTGAAGCGGTCGCAGTGATCGGCCCGAACGGCGCGGGCAAGACGACGTTGTTGCGCGCGATTTCCAAGCTGGTGGACGTGACGGCCGGCGACATCAAGCTTGAGGGCCGCTCGCTTGGGGCGGTGCCGGCGCATCAAATCATCGACCTCGGGCTGTCGCAGGTGCCGGAGCATCGCCGCTTGTTTCCACGTCTGACGGTGGAAGAAAACCTGCGCATGGGTGCCTACCCGGTGGCGGCGCGGGCGAAATTTGCCGAGCGGCTGGAGATGGTGTATTCGCTGTTCCCGCGCATGAAAGAGCGGCGGCATCAACTGGCCGGCACCATGTCCGGCGGTGAACAGCAGATGTGTGCGATTGGCCGGGCGTTGATGAGCGGGCCGAAGCTGCTCCTGCTCGACGAGCCGTCAGCGGGTCTCGCGCCGGTGATCGTGCAGTCGATTTTTGAATTGATCAAAAAAATCCGCACCGAGGGCTATACCGTGATGATCGTCGAGCAGAACGTGCGCCAAGTGTTGAAGGTGGTGGATCGCGCCTATCTGCTTGAAGTCGGGCGGATCAAGTTGTCGGGCAGCGCGGCGGAATTGCTCGCGAGCGCTGAGATTCAGAAGGCGTATGTCGGGTTGTAAGCGGTGAATTGGTGAAGTAGAGAACGACGCGAACGATGACGCGAAGAACAACGCGTTAGCGAAAGAGGCGAAGGAATCGGCAATGGAAATTTTCGATATTTTCCTGCTCGAAACAGTGCTCAACGGCATTCTGTTCGGCGGCGTGTTGGCACTGTTGGCGCTCGGGTTGAACCTGATCTTCGGCGTGATCGACGTGGTGTGGATCTGCTACGCCGAGCTGATGATGCTCGGCATGTATTGCGTGTTCTTTCTGCACAAGACGCATGGCTGGCCCTTGTTCGCCGCCTTCGGCGCGGCGGTGGTGCTGGTGTCGTTCCTCGGCGTGCTGCTGCATGTGCTGGTGATTCGCCCGGTGCTGGCGCAGGAGCCGATCAATCAGTTGTTGGTGACCGGTGGCGTGCTGACGTTTTTACAGGCGGCGGCGACGCTCTCGTTCGGCATCGACTTTCGCAACCTCGGCGTGTCGATGCCGAGCCTGGTGCTGGGCGACATCTCGCTGCCGTGGTCGCGCATCGCCGCCGCGCTCACGGCGCTGGTGGCGATGACCTTGCTGTATCTGTTTTTGAAAAAGACCTACCTCGGCACCGCGATTCGCGCGATTAGCCAGGATCGCGCCATCATGCCCTTGATGGGCGTGTCACCGGCAAAGATTTACGTCACCACCTCGGCGATTGGCGGCGGCCTCGCCGGTCTTGGCGCGTGCTTGCTGGTGCTGCAATACGACGTGCATCCGGCGATTGGCCTGTCGTTCGGGCCGCTCACTTTCATGGTCTGTGTGCTCGGTGGCTTGGGCAACATGCTGGGCGGGTTTATCGCCGCGTTCATCTTCGCCCAGCTCATCTCGGTCGGCGGATTTTATTTTCATCTTGAGTGGGGCTATGTGATGGCCTTCGGCTTTTTCATCATCATGATGTTTGCCCGTCCGCAGGGCATTCTGGGTACCAAATGACCCCCGATCGCCGCTGGCTACCCGGCCTGATCGCTCTGGCGATCCTGCCGTGGATCGTGCCGTCGTCTTACATCGTGCATCTCATGGTGCAGGTGCTGCTCTGGTCTTTTATCTACACCGCTTGGTCGCTGATGGGGCGCTTCGGGCTGGTGTCGTTCGGGCACGGCGCTTTCATGGGCATCGGCGCCTATGTGGTGGTGCTGATGTGGAATGTGTATGGCCTGTCGCCGTGGCTGTCGATTCCGCTCGGCATTTTGCTGGCGGTGGCGGTGGCGGTGCTGATCGGCTACCCGTGTTTCCGGTTCGGCATTGCGGGTCACTACTTTGCGTTGGTCACGCTGGCGCTCACCGAGGTGGTGCGATCAATCATCGTGGCGTTGCGTGACACGACTGGCGGCTCGCTTGGAATTACGCCTAACAGTGTGCTCAAGGATGGCGTCACCTGGTCAATCGAAGCGGTGCAGTTTGCCGACAAGCGGGTGTTTTTTTACATCGCGCTGGTGTTTTGGCTGTTCGGTATCTGGGTCTGGAATCGGATCGACCGCAGCATGATGCGCTACGCGATGGAAGCGATCAGCAGCGACGAGCAGGCATCGGCCAGCGTCGGTGTCAACGTCACCCGCACCAAGCTCACCATCACGATGATCTCGGCAGCGCTCACCGCGCTGGGCGGCGCGCTATTCGGGCTGTATCAGCAGTACGTCAATCCGGAAACAGTGTCCGGCATCGGCGTGTCCTTGCAAATCGTCTTCGCCGTGATTGCCGGCGGCATGTTCGTCCGCTTTGGGCCGACGGTGGGGGCGGTGTTTACGCTGTTGTTGACCGAGGGCCTGCGGGTCGGCATCGGCAACAAGATCAACGCGCTCGACTCGACCATTTATGGCTTGATGCTGGTGCTGTTCATCATCTACATGCCGAGCGGGATTCTGGGCAAGCTGTTCGAGAAAATGCGCAAGCGGACGGCTTGAGCCGCCGCGCTGCCAGCGCCGCGCCCAAGCCGGTTTTTTCGTCGTGCCCGGTGCGATCTCCCGCCAGATGAAGACGTCGTCGTCTCCGGTCGCCCGCAAGGAAACGCTTGCGCCCGGCTCGCTTCTCCTATACCGTGAGCGCGGTTTTGAAGTTGCATGCCGCCGCCTCTCGTCGCTGAGAACGCTCCTGAAACGCCCGCCGAAAAACAAGCTCATGGCTCAGCCCTCCTTCCAAACCCCCGGTATTGCCGGTCTTGACCACGCCGTTGTTGCAGTGCGCAATCTCGATGCTGCGCGCGACACCTACGCGCGCATGGGCTTCAAGCTGGCCCCGCGTGGCGTGCATTCGACCGGCTCGATGAACCACAACATCATGCTCGAAAAGGACTATATCGAGCTGCTGACAGTCGTCAACAACAACCCGTTGCAGTCGTATTTTTACGAATTTTTGCAGCGCGACGAAGGATTGGCGGGCTTGGCGATCACCGGCACTGACCTCAACGCCGCGTGGAAAGTGCTCCATTCGAGGGGCTTCGACCCGACCCGGCCGCAGGACTTCACCCGGCCGGTGACCCATGGTAGCCGCACCGGAACGGCAAAGTTTGCACTCACTAATATATCGTCTTACACGACCCCCGGCGCGCAGCTTTTTATTTGCCAGCACGGCACCCGCGAACTGGTTTGGCTACCGGAACTACAAAAGCATGCGAACGGCGCGACCGGGATCGCCGCCGTGGCACTGGTGGCCGATAACGTCGCCTATGTGGCCGGGGTCTACTCCAAGTTGTTCGGCAAACGGCCCGAGCAAATCGACGAAGGCTTGAAGATCGAGACCGGCAGCGCACCGCTGGCGGTCTGCACGCGCGCGTCGTTGCAGTCACGCCTGCAAGGGGTGGAGCTGCCGCAGCGGCTCTCCACCGGGCCGCGGGTGGCGGCGCTGTTCATCCGTGTGCGCGATCGCCAAGTCGCGTTCAAGGTGCTGCGCGACGGCGGGTTTAGCCCGAAGAGGCTGGCCGACGGCTCATGCGCGGTGGATGCGTCGCGGGCGCACGGGATTGCGCTGGTGTTTGGCTAGGCCGGGTAGCCACCCTACTTCGCCACGGTATCGCGAAGAAACGCGTCAATCGCCGCCGTCAGCGCGGTCTCGTGCTTGTCGTAGTGATGATCGGCACCGGCAATTTTGACCTGGCGCGAACCGTTGCCTGAATCAAGCGCGCCGAAACGCCGCCCCTCGGCCTTGAGCACCGGCGCCAGATCGTTCTCGCCGTAGACGTCGAGAATCGGAAATTGGTAGCGCCGCATGGTCCAGGAGTAGCCGCCAGTCAACCCCATCACGACCCAGCCGCGATACGGCGTGTCGGCGTGGCGCGCATCGAAATATTCATTCGCCATCCACGCGCCCATGCTGTGGCTGATCAGCACGACATTGGCATGCCCTTTCGTCTTGATCCACTGGCCGGCCTTTTGCAGACGGTCGGCGGCGTCGGGAAACAACTTCGGGTAGTAGTCGTCCACCGCCGCTTCTTTCGACGCCACTGGCATCTGGATCGATAGCGTGGTGTAGCCGAGGTCGGCGAGCTTGGAGCGCAGAATCCCGATCACGCCATGATCCGGGTGTACGCCGACGCCATGCGCCAGCACGATTGCCGGACGACCAAGTTTGCCAGGAGTGAGAATGCCGAGAAAATCGCGGCCCGAGGTGGCGCGGATTTGCACCGCGTCACCAACCACAATGGCCGGCGCGATCTCATCGGCCCAGCGCTTTTCGCGCGCGTAGTCCTGCGCCAGGGCGAGATGCGCGGCCAGCATGCCAGCGCCGAGCACTGCCGCCCGTAGCGCGCGCATCGCGCTTGGCGGGTACGCGTTGATCCATTGCTTCATTCGAGTCTCCAATACCTGCAGTGCTACCATCCTACATGGAAGATGAGCCGGACGGTCGCGCGCGGGGAGAGCAATCAAACTGCGCGAGGAAAGTCGGGGCACCATAGAGCAGGGTACCGGCTAACCGCCGGGCATCGCGAGATGACGACCAGGGCCACAGAGACGAGCCGGTTTAGTCCGGAGTGAAACGCGGCAACCTCTATCCGGTGCAACATCAAATAGGCACGCATTGACGCGGCTCGCCGAGCGTGCGGGTAGATGGCTTGAGCCGGCGGGCAACCGCCGGCCTAGAGGAATGACCGTCATAGGGTTGTTGTCCGCAAGGGTGATGGCCCCGTAACAGAACCCCGCTTACAGGCTTGTCTTCCAATTTTTCATTGCCGTTGCGCGGTTTTTTCGCGCCGCAGGGGCTTGATGCGCTGATGATGCTCCTCGATCCATTTTTAAAGGCCGTGCGATGCTATTCCCCGGATTCACCAAACAAGACTTTGCCGTCAACGGCACCACGATTCATGCGGTGCATGGCGGCAACCAAGCCGGCCAGCCCTTGCTCTTGCTTCATGGCCATCCGCAGACCCATGCGATGTGGCACCTGGTCGCGCCGAAGCTCGCTGAAAAATTTTACGTCGTCGCCGCCGACCTGCGTGGCTATGGCGATAGCGCCAAGGTGCCGGGCAATGCAGATCACTCAAACTACTCCAAACGAGTGATGGCGCAAGATCAAGTCGAGGTGATGCGTACCCTCGGCTTTGATAAATTTCTCCTTTGCGCGCACGACCGTGGCGCGCGTGTCGCGCATCGCCTGTGCGTCGATCATCCCGGCTCCGTCGAGAAAGCGGTGTTCCTCGACATTGCGCCGACGCTCGCAATGTACGAGCAAACGACGATGGAGTTTGCCCGCGCCTACTGGCACTGGTTTTTCATGATCCAGCCGCCGCCGTTCCCCGAGACCATGCTCGGCGCTGATCCCGAATTCTTTATCACCAAGCACATGAGCCGCGGGCCGAAGGGTAAAACATTGTTTGCGCCGGAAGCGTTCGCTGAATACCTGCGCTGCGCCAAACTGCCCGGCACGATCCACGCGTTCTGCGAGGACTACCGCGCAGCGGCGTCGATTGATCTCGAACACGACCGCGCCGATCGCGCGTTGTGGAGCGCAGGACGGGGCCGCATAAAATCGCCGCTGCGCGTTTTCTGGGGTGGTGAAGGCACGATAGAACGCTGCTTCAAGCCGCTCGATGAATGGCGTAAAGCCGCTAAAACCGTTGGTGGACAAGCGTTTCCGTGCGGCCACTATATTGCGGAAGAAGTACCGGAGTTGCTGCTGCGCGAGCTTTGCTTTTTTGATTGACTCCGGTTTGAACTGGTCTGATACTGTCATTTGGATTTGGCCCGCCTGCCGGTTTGGTCACAAGACAATAACAATGCAAGGAACCTTGCCGTGATGAAAGGTTTTTCGATCGGGCGGGAGCTGTCCGGCGCAGCAATCGCCACGTTGATTGGCCTGTCGGGAACTCTTGCCTGCGCGCTTATCTTGGTCGCGCCACTGGGCAATGTATTTTTTTCACTTGCGGTCCAAAGTGCGGTCGTCAGCGCAATTGGCGCTGCAGTGATCGGCCCTCTGCTCGGCGGGATGCGTGTGCATCTCAGCGGGCCGCGCATCTCGCTATCGCTGCTGATCGCGGCGGAGCTGGCTAACAATACGCAACTTTCGGCCGAGCAGTTTCTGGTGTTGATCGGCGCTGCAACGACGTTGTGCGGTGTATTTCAAGTGGTCATGGGCTTGTTGCGGCTCGGCTCCCTGATCAAGTTCCTGCCGTTCCCGGTGCTGACTGGTTTTTTGACGGCGGTCGGCGCGATTGTGTTGTTCAGTCAGGCGAACATCGTTTTTGCAGGGTGGGTGCCTGGCTTCGAAGCGCGTGCTGATTTGCCGCAGCCAATGTCGTTGATTGCCTTGACGGCCACACTTGCCGTATGTCTGTTTTCCTCTAAGGTATTCCCCAGAGTGCCGCCCGTGCTCCTTGGGTTTGCCGCTGGCGGCGCAGTGTTTTATTCGATCGGCATGGCGTTGGACAGTAGTTGGACATTTTTTAACGAACCGTTGTCGCGGTTATCGTTGATGTACAACGCATTGATGATCCATGGAGTAGACGAACTGGTGCTGAGCCGTCAGTTGATCCCTCACGCGATGGCGCTGGCGGTGCTCGCCTCTCTCGGCTCAATCCTGAGTGCGGTGGAGGTGCAAAAAAAATCTGGCCAGACGTTTGACGCGAACCGCGAATTGGTGGGAATTGGCATCACCAATATATTGATCGGCTTGGCCGGCGGACTGCCGGCGAGCGGGATGTCGCAGCCGACCGAGGCGGCCCTAAAAGCCGGGGCGCAGACGCGCTTCGTCGGGCCGCTGGTCGGCGTGATGACGCTGGTGTTGGTGACGAACGGTTCCAAGTTCCTGGGTTTCGTGCCGACAGCAGTGATTTGCGGGGCTTTGATCGCGATGTCCATTGAGTCCTTGCGCGAGTGGGGCTATAAGCCGCTCCGGCGCATGTTTGGCGAGGCGTTTGGCACAACGCGCCAGCCCAGCCTATGGGGTGAGATTGCTACTGTTGTACTGGTGATGGCAGTGGGCTTTGCGTTTGGCCCGAGCGCCGGCGTAGGGTTCGGTGTGGTGTGCGCGATGGTGCTTTTCATTATGAAATCCGGGCAGAGTCTGGTGCGTGAATTAGTGACCTTGAAGCGAAAACGGTCAACGCTTCAGCGCAGCCCATTTGCACGCGAAGTGCTTGACCAGCGCGGTGATGAGATCGGTTTCATCGAATTGGGCGGCGCATTGTTTTTTGGATCTGCCGATGCATTTGTCCGCGCCGCGACGCCGAAGATTTCGCGCCGCGGCGTGCTGATCGTGAGCGTTGAACACGTAACCGATGTCGATTCATCTGGCGCAGTAGCGTTGTCCGAGGTGGCGCGATCGTGCCGGAACGTGCAGTGCCAGTTTTGGCTTGCCGGCGGTGGCACTATCGCGCGGCACCGGTCCGCGTTGGTTGCCGCTGGCTTGCTGGAACTGGTAAGCCCTGATCAACTGATTGATACGGTCGACCAGGCGCTCGAGCGGGCGGAAAACCATTTGCTCGAAGAGGCCGGGTCACAATCGCGGCACGTCGCGCAGCCATTGACCAAAGCGGCGATTTTTCGCGGGATCAGTGGACCTGATCTTGATCTGGTGCGAAGTTTTTTGGTGTCGCGTCATTTGAGACAAGGTGAAAGTTTGTTTAGCAAAGGAGACCCGGTGGACGGGTTGTACATCATCGATTCTGGGCAAGTGGGCATTCGTATTGAAGATGCACTCGGCGTTACGCGCCGCATAGCCGCGTTTACGCCAGGCACAATGATCGGTGAAATTGCGTTTGTAGAGGGGGGGGACCGCTCCGCACAAGCAATCGCCGAAGAGGAGTCCGTGCTGTGGCTGCTCAGGCGCGAATTTTTGAACGATATCGAACGCACCAATCCCGAGGTTGTGCGCGTGCTGTTGACCAATATCGCAAGGGAAATAGCCGTGCGCTTGCGCAATACCACCGAAGTCTTGCGTCAACGGTGATAGATGGCCGAGAGATTTTTGTGGTTTTTCCATCGCGCCTTGCGGGTACACGATGAGTCTTTTCACGATCTTGTACGATGCTAGCCCAAACCCATAGCATCGCAGAATGAACCGGTTTTCGTTCGGCAAGGAGCTCTACGGCGCTGCTGTTGCCACGCTCATCGGTTTGCCCGGCATCCTCGCGTGCGCCTTGATTTTGGCGGCGCCGCTCGGTGCCGGGATGTTCTCACTCGCGGTGCAAAGCACCGTGATCAGCGCGGTCGGCGCAGCGCTGATCGGTTCCTGGCTCGGCGGCATGCGCGTGCATATCAGCGGCCCGCGCATCTCGCTCACGCTGCTGATCGCGGCGGATCTAGCGCACAACACGCAGTTCTCCGCCGGCACCTTCCTCGTGCTGGTCGGTGCCGCGACGGCGCTCTCCGGCGTGTTTCAGGTCATGATGGGGGCATTGCGGCTTGGCTCCTTGATCCGCTTTTTACCGTTCCCGGTGCTCGCAGGTTTCATGACGGCGGTGAGCATCGCGGTGTTGTGGACCCAGGCGCCGTTCATCCTCGCGGGGTTGATGCCGGGCTTCGATGCGCGCGCCGATTTACCGCAACCGATGTCGCTGATCGCTCTGTTGGCGGCGCTGGCAACTGGCCTGATTCCGCCGGGCGTGTTGCAGCGTTTTTTACCGCGCTCGCTCCATCTGCTGCCGCCCGCGCTGCTCGGCTGGGCGGTCGGCGCGGCGGTGTTCTATGTGGCCAACCTGCTGCTGGCCGGCCACTGGCACTACGTCAACGAGTCGCTCGCCAAATTGTCGCTCACCGAAAACGCCATCACGATTTTCGGTATGGATGAATTGCATCTGACCCGGCAACTGATTCCGCATGCGCTGGCGCTGGCGATTCTGGGTGCGCTCGAGACCCTAATGAGCGCCGCATCGGTGCAAAAGAGCACCGGCCAAGTGCTGCAAGCGAACCGCGAATTGGCCGGGCAAGGGCTGACCAATATTTTGATTGGGTTGGCGGGAGGGCTGCCGGCGGCGGGGATGGCGCAGCGAACTGAAAACGCGGTTGCCGCCGGTGCAGCGACGCGGATCGCGGGCGCATTGTCAGGTCTGATGACGCTGCTCTTGGTGACGGTGGGCGCGCCGTTTCTTGGCCTGTTGCCAACGGGGGTGATCTGTGGCGGCTTGATTGCCTTGTCGATCGGCTCGCTGCGCCAGTGGGGCGTTGAGCCGCTCTATCGCATGCTCGGCGCGACTCGCGGGTCGCTGCGCCAGCGCCGCTTGTGGGGCGACATCGCCACCGTGTTTTTGGTGATGGCGGTGGGCCTGGCGTTCGGGCCGAGTGCGGGGGTCGGCTTCGGTGTGGTCTGCGCAATGGCGTTGTTCATTTTGAAATCCGGGCAGAGTCTGGTGCGCGAACAGTTGACCCTCAAGCACAAGCGCTCGACCCTGCAACGCAGCGCGCTGGCACGCGAGGTGCTCGATACGCGTGGCGATGAAGTGAGTTTTATCGAGCTTGGCAATGCGCTGTTTTTTGGCTCGGCCGACGCGCTGCTTCGCGCAGCTACGCCGCGGGTGCGCCGGCGCGGCATTTTGATTGTCAGTCTGGAGCATGTGAGTGACATTGATTCGTCCGGCGCGGTGGTGCTGTGCGATGTGGCGCGCGCCTGCCGCAACGAGCAGTGCCAGTTTTGGCTGGCCGGCGCAAGTACGATTGAGCGCTTTCGCCCGGTGATCGCAGCGGCCGGATTGTTTGACATCGTTCTGCCAAACCAACTGATGGACAGCGCCGATCACGCCCTTGAGCGCGCCGAGCAGCATTTGCTTGACGAGGCCGGCGCAGCGACGCGCCATGTGTCGCAGCCACTCGCGCGCGCCGGGATTTTTCGCGGTCTGACGGGCGCTGATCTGGACGTCGTGCGCAGCTTTATGGAAGAGCGCCATCTGGCCCACGGCGAGACCCTGTTCGCCAAGGGTGATCCGGTCGATGGACTCTACATCATCAACGCCGGGCAGATCGGTATCAGCGTCGAGGACGGCCATGGCGTCCGCCATCGCATCGCCGCGTTTACGCCCGGCACGATGATCGGTGAGATCGCGTTTGTCGAGGGCGGCGATCGCTCGGCGCAGGCGGTGGCGGAAGAAGAGTCGGTGCTGTGGCTGCTCAAGCGCGAGCATCTGCCGGACATTGAGGCGGCCAATCCGAAGATCGTGCATATCTTGTTCGCAAATATTGCGCGCGAAATCGCAGCGCGCTTGCGCAACACCACTGAGATATTGCGCAAGCGCTGAGCGCGCGTCGAGCGAGCCGCTGCAGCAGAAAAACATGGTCAAATTGCGGGTTTTATTGCCCCACTGAAGGATTTTGATCATGACCAAGCATCGCATCGCAGTCATCGCCGGCGACGGCATCGGTAAAGAAGTCATGCCCGAGGGCCTGCGGGTACTTGACGCGGCAGCGCGCAAGTTCAACCTCGACTTGCATTTCGACCAGTTCGACTGGTCCTGCGACAACTACGCGAAACACAATTACTGGATGCCGGCCGACTGGAAAGAGAAAATCGGCGGACATGACAGCATTTATTTTGGTGCCGTCGGTATGCCCTCGATTGTGGCCGACCATATTTCGCTATGGGATTCCCTGATCAATTTCCGCCGTGACTTTGACCAATACGTCAATCTGCGCCCGGTGAAATTGATGCCCGGCATTCTTTGCCCGCTGGCCAACCGCACGCCCGCCGATATTGATTACTACGTGGTGCGCGAAAACACCGAGGGCGAATACTCGTCAATGGGTGGCCGCCTGTTTGTCGGTACCGACCGTGAAATGGCGCAGCAGATTTCGACCTTCACCAAAAAAGGGTGCGACCGCATCATGAAGTTCGCGTTTGAACTGGCGATGACGCGCCCGCGCAAGCTCGTCACCTCCGCCACCAAATCAAACGGCATCTCGATCACCATGCCCTATTGGGATGAGCGTTTTGCCGAAATGGGCAAGGCCTATCCCGAGGTCAAGACCAGCCAATATCACATCGACGGCCTCACCATCCAGATGGTGCTGAACCCGCAGCGCTTCGACGTGATGGTCGCGTCCAACCTGTTCGGCGACATTCTGTCCGATCTCGGCCCGGCAACCGCCGGCACCATCGGCATCGCCCCCTCGGCCAACCTCAACCCGGAACGCGTATTTCCAAGTTTGTTTGAACCGGTACACGGCTCGGCGCCGGACATCTACGGCAAGGCCATTGCCAACCCGATCGGGCAGATATGGTCCGGCGCGATGATGTTGGAGCACCTCGGCCACACGCAAGCCGCTGCAGCGATTGTGAAGGCGATTGAACAAGCCTGCGCGCCAGGCTCGGGCGCACCGAAAACGCCGGACATGGGCGGCAAAGCCAGTACTGCCGACCTCGGCAAAGCGATTGCGGCAGCGCTGGCATAATGGTTTGCAGAA
>JAYVSR010000003.1:0-10699 GCA_043775155.1 Burkholderiales bacterium
CGGGTTCCCCCGCGCGAGCGGGGATAGGCCCTCGACATCCGACAGTTCGCGCAGCGTCGCGCCGGTTCCCCCGCGCGAGCGGGGATAGGCCCGTTTGTAGTGTGTTCAATCTTGATGCTGTGCAGGTTCCCCCGCGCGAGCGGGGATAGGCCCTGGAAAAAGCCGCGTAAGCGACTGGTATCACGGGTTCCCCCGCGCGAGCGGGGATAGGCCCGCAACAACGAGCGCACCGAACACGACCAGAGCGGTTCCCCCGCGCGAGCGGGGATAGGCCCCACCGTGGAGAGTGTGGCCCGGCCTTGCTGCTGGTTCCCCCGCGCGAGCGGGGATAGGCCCCAACAACCTCGCAGGATCGTTTATCGATCTGCGGTTCCCCCGCGCGAGCGGGGATAGGCCCATAACGCCAGGCGTTTTACTCGCCTTGGGAACCTATTCCTTCTTCGCAGCCGCTTCCCGCTCCGTCGCTTTCTCATGCGCGGCGCGGTTGAATTTCTCGCCGCCCGCCTCGGCCACCTGCCGCACGATGGCCCAGTGTTTGAGATACGTCACCGGCACAAACCGATCCACGCCGTCAAACGCTTTTTGCATCTCGGCGTTGAAACGATAGTCGTAGAAACACTTCAACATCTGGTCGCGAAACTTTGGTTCTAGGTCGTGCGCATAGGCGAACGACGAAGTCGGGAACTTGGCCGACTTCCAGGTCACGCGGATCTCGTCTTCCTTGATCCGGCCGCACACTGCCATGCGGTGCCGCGTCGTAGTCACCCGAGCGCACACCGAGGATCGATTGGTCGTGCTTGCCGGAGAACAAAATTTTGTAGTCCTTCTCAGGCGTGAGACCTTCTTTGGGGAACAGCGCCATCGGTGCCATGTGGCCGGGTTCGACGACGCCGACGTGCAGGGCTGGCTTGACTCTCACCAACGATGCATTGATTTCAATGCAATCAATGCCTATACTCTGAATGAATCCTCGGAGAACACGGCCATGGCCAGCATCACTATCCGCAATCTTGAAGACAACATCAAGCAACGCTTACGAGTCCGCGCTGCCGAGCACGGCCGTTCGATGGAGGAAGAAGTGCGGGATATTTTGCGTCGGGTGATGGGCGAGGCCGCACCGCCACGCAATCTCGCTGCCGCGATCCGCGCCCGCGTCGCGCCTTCCGGCGGCGTCGATCTCGACCTGCCTGTGCGTGAACCGATGCGCGAGTCGTCCCAATTCGGCCGGGGACGGTGATGATTGTCCTCGACACCAACGTCGTCTCCGAACTCCTGCGGTCGGCACCGGCCACGCAGGTCGAGGCGTGGCTTTCCGCGCAGGACGGCGCGATGGTCTATTTCACGGCGGTGGGTGAGGCTGAGTTGCGGCACGGCGTAGCGATCCTGCCGGCGGGGCGGCGACGCACCGCGCTCGCCAGCGCGATCGAGAACATTTTGGAGGAAGATTTCCGCGACCGAATTTTGCCGTTCGACCGCGCTGCTGCACGTGCTTACGCTGCGATTGCTGCCAAGCGCCGTGCCGCTGGTCGTCCGATCAGTCAGTTCGACTGCCAGATTGCTGCCATCGCCCGCGCCCACGAGGCCGACGTGGCTACGCGCAATACCGGCGACTACGAGGGCTGCGGGATCAAAGTGATCGATCCGTGGCTTCAAACCGGAAGCAGATAACCCGCATCATCACCGATGTCGAACCATTGCCGCTGGCTACATCTACAGCGGTGGCTACCGCGTAAATCTGACGTGAATTTCCCTGATGCCAGCCCGATGCCAGCCCCCGCAATTGCTACGGCTTTGCCCGCCCGCAGCCCCTCCCCCTGGCAACGCGCCTCCAGTTGGCTAGCGGGCGGCTCCGGTGCGGATTTTCCGGACCGGGTGCGGCGCGAGCTCGATGAATTGCGCCGCCGCAATGAAATTCTGGTCGGCTGGATTCAAGCCGGCCTGGTGCTGGCCTTCGCTTTGTTGTACGGGTTCTCGCGCAAGACCTTCATGGCCGATGCGATGCTGCACCCGGTGCCGTGGGCGCTCGGGGTCTACGCTGCGGTGGTGGCCTACCGCTTGCGGCTGGCCTACACCAACCGGCTCACCGTCAGCCGCCAGGTCATTTCTGTGTTTGCCGACATGACGGTGTTGATGGTGACGATCTGGAGTTTCCATCTGCAATATGGTCAGGCACCTGCGTTCTACCTCAAGGCCCCAACCTTGTTTTACGTTTTCATCTTCATTGCGCTACGCTCGCTGAGCCTGGTGCCGGGTCTGGTGCTGCTGGCCGGCGCAGTGGGCGCGGCTGGCTGGCTGACACTGGTGTTAATCGCCATCAACGCGCCCGGCGGTATGGACCTCATCACCCGCGACTATGTCGCCTACCTCACCTCGATCAAGGTGTTGATCGGCGGCGAGATCGACAAGATTATCTCGATCATCATGGTGTCGATCTTGCTGGCAATCGCCACGGCGCGCTCGCGCGGCTTGCTGCATCAGGCAGTGGCGGGAGAGTCGGCCGCGCGCCAGCTGTCACGCTTTTTCTCCGCCGATATCGCCGCCACCATCGTCGGCGCCGACGAGGGGCTTTTGCCTGGCACTGGCCGGCAGACCGAAGCGGCGGCGATGTTCATTGATATGCGCGGCTTCACGCGGCTGGCGTCACGCCTGCCGCCACACGAGTTGGTGGCCTTGCTGGGCGAGTACCAGCGGATTGCCGTGCCGGTGATTCAGCAAAACGGCGGCAGCGTGATCACCTATCTGGGCGACGGCATCATGGTGGCCTTTGGTGCCATTCGCGCCAACCCGGCCTACGCCGCCGACGCCCTGCGCACTGCCTCGCAATTGCTCGATGCGCTCGATCGCTGGGCCGCTGAACGCAGCGCGCTGGGGCTACCCGCGCCGGGTGTCGGCATCGGCGTGGCGACCGGCACCGTGACCTGCGGCGCGATCGGCGATGAAGCACGCCTCGAATACGCTGTGCTGGGTGACCCGGTCAATCGCGCCGCCAAGCTGCAAAACCACACCAAGGCCGAACAGGTGCGGGCCTTGACCACTGCCGATGCGCTGGCGCGTGCGATTGCCCAGGGTTTTGATCCGGCGCGCTGCGCCGGGCGGCGCCCGGCCTGCCAGGTCGCCGGGATCGAGGATCCGCTTGATCTGGTGGTGATCGAATAAGAAATCAAGCCGCGAAAATCAGTTGATCAATTTCTTCAGCAGGCCATCGTTGCTCGCGATCCGTTCCGCCAACAGCGCCACGATGGCGTAGTGCAGCGCGTTGGCCAGCGGCGGGTCGTTGCGTTCCATCTCGCGTAATTTTTCAGCGGTGAGGATATGGCCATGCGTCACCTGGTCGGCAATCGCTGACGCCGTGCGTGGCTGCTTCAGATAGATGCCCATCTCGCCGATCATGGTGCCAGTGGTCATTGAGCGCACCCGCAGGCTGCGGCCATCGTCGAAGTGCAGGGTCACTGCGACCCGGCCGGATTCGATGAAAATAATTTCCGACGGCGGGCCACCCTGCTTGAGCAGGTACTCGCCCTGTTGGTAGACGCGCGGTTCCAGATATGCCCTAAAGGCGGAGATCGGCGTGCCCGCTGGCAAGGCGGCGGCGATCCGGTCCCAGATCGAAGAGTCAGAAACGGAAGAGCCTGAAGCCGAAGAGTCAGCGGTCGAAGAAGAAGCAGAAGCGCCCGAAGCGCCGGCCGGCGTCGCACCAGCAGCACCGCCGGACAGAATTTTTTCCTCACAGTACTCAAGCGCGAAGTCGAGCTCGTTGTAGTACGCGATGCTGGCGGCGTTCGGATCCAGACCGGCATGTTTGAACTGGGCGGCGATGTCCGGGTTCATGCGCGTGAACAGCAATTCACACTGATTGCGCGTGCAGAGCGCGTAAATCTTGGCGAACGCGGACATCGCTGAAGAGTCGATTGCCGGTACTTCGCGAAAATCGATCAGCAGGTAGCGTACCCGCTGCGGGCCGGCCTCGCCCAGCCGCTGCTGGATTTGCGTCAGCACCGAATAGGCGGTGCCGAAGAAAATGAATCCTTCGAGCTTGATGATGCGGGTCGCGCCGCCTTGCGTCTTGAGCACCTCCTGCACCGACGGGCTGCGCTCGACGTTGCTGCGAAATTCCGTGCCGCTCAACTCCTGGCGGATCACCCGCACCCGGCTGTAGGTGAACACGAAGATCGCCATCGCAACGACCACCCCGACCGTCACGCCACCAAGAATGCCGACGCTGCCAATCGCCGCGACGATCAGCGCGACGATCATGTAGTCCAGCCGCGGCAGTTTGTTCCAACTGTCGTAGAGCCATTCGACCAGCAGGCCGGCGCCCATGGTGAACAACAGACCACCCAGCACCGCCTTCGGCACATAGCCCAGCACCGACGAGCCGACCAGCAGGGTGATGACGCACATGGCAGCCGCCGTATAGCCGATCAGGCGGCTGTTTGAACCCATGCGCGCACCCAGCAGTGAGGCCGACAAGGCGTGAAACCCGACCGCGCCACCGAGGAAGCCCGAAGCCATGTTGGCAATGCCGGCCGCGCGCAGCTCGCGGTTGATATCAAGGTCGCTCTTGGTCGCCAGCTCCAACCCGCTGGCGTTGAGCAGCAGTGCCACCACGCTCACGAGCACGATCGCTGCGAAGGTGGGAATCTGATGCGACAGCAAACGCCAGCCCTCGGCCGGCAAGCGGGTCCAGGCTGGCAGGTCCAGCCCCGCTCCTGCGGGAAACGGCCCCAGCAACCAGCCGGCGGCCTGTGCATCGGCGTCGGCGCAGCCGGTGGCATACAACACCAGATGAAACAGAAGGATGGCGCCGAACAACAGACCCGGCACCAGCAACACATGGCTGTAACGGCGCAGGATCAACAACAGGGCAATACCGAAAGTCAGACCCGGTACCCAGCGCGCGAGGCGCTCCGGCTCTTGCAGCAGCGCCACACTGAGCTCGGTGAAGTCAGCACCGGTCAGTACCCGCACCGAGCCAATCAGAATCAGCAGCCCGGAGCCGCCGAGAAAACCGCCGATCACCGGGTACGGAATGAAGCGCACCAGCGCGCCCAGGCGGTAGGCCCCGAGTCCGTAGAAGATCGCCCCGGCGGCGACGGCGGCGACGTTGGCGGCAGCGAGCACCAGCAGGATCACCAGTTCGGGCGGCGCGCTCGACTGCATCGTCGTCGAAATCGTCGTCGCCATCACGCCGAGGATGACGGCCGGCCCGTCCTGCACCTGAGCCACGGTGCCGGGGTAGGTGCTGAGTGCCGCCACCACGGCGGCCAGCACCGCGCCGCCGATGAACAGCACCTGCAGGCCGGGGGCAATACCGCCGCCCAGCGCGCCCGGAATGACCAAAGTCACCATCGCGGCCGAGCCGAGAATCGTGCGAATGCCGGCGATCAGGCCGGCCGACATTGCGGTCAGGAATTGCTGCTGGCTGGCGGTCATTGAGTCGTCGTCATCGGTCGCTGATTTGGGCCGTATACGCCCAAAGCCCTGTGCTTTCCCGCGCGTTACTTCGGTTTATTTCTTATGCTTACTTTCTTTTGCTTACTTCTTTTTTGCCGCCGCTTCACGTGCCGTTTCTTTCTCATACGCTGCGCGGTTGAATTTTTCGCCGCCCGCTTCGGCGACCTGGCGGACGATGGCCCAGTCCTTGAGATAGGTGACCGGCACAAACCGATCCGCGCCATCAAACGCTTTTTGCATCTCGGCGTTGAAGCGGTAGTCGTAGAAGCATTTCAACATCTGGTCGCGCAGCTTTGGTTCGAGATCGTGCGCATAGGCGAACGATGAGGTCGGGAACTTCGGGCTTTTCCAGATCACGCGAAATTCATCTTCCTTGATCTGGCCGCGCACCGCCATGCGGTGGAACACGTCGGAAGCGACCGGCGCGGCGTCGTAGTCGCCCGAGCGGACGCCGAGGATCGATTGGTCGTGCTTGCCGGAAAACAAAATTTTGTAGTCCTTTTCAGGCGTCAGGCCCTCTTTGGGGAACAGCGCCATTGGCGCCATGTGGCCGGAGTTGGATGACGGCGCGGTGTGCGCAACCTTCTTGCCCTTGAGGTCCGCCATCGTCTTAAACGGGCTGTCTTTCTTGACGATGAAGAACAGTTGATAGCCCTGGAATTCCTGCGCCGTGCCTTTGACAGCGAACGGAACTGCGCCAGCCAGATTGACGGCGAACGCCGTCGGGCCGGTGGAGAAACCGCCGACATGCAAACGCCCCGAGCGCATCGCCTCGATCTCAGCCGCGTTCGATTGCACTTGATAGAACACCACCTTCTTCGCGGTGCATTGCGCTAGGTGCGCGGTGAAAGGCTTGAAAATATTTTCGTAGACCGCCGGGTCTTCGACCGGTGTGTAAGTGAAGACGATGGTCGAGGGGTTTTTGAATTTCGACGGGTCTTTGGGCGGCTCGGCGACCAAGTCTTTGTTCTCGTCGCAATACTGCGCGTCAAGATCGCCGCGGTTGCCGCAGGCCTGCGCTTGCGCGAATCCGCTCACGCTCAGGGTCAAAATAAAACCAAAAATCAGCTTGTACATGATCGGTTCTCCAGTCGGGAAATGGCACGTGACAATGTTAACTCAGGGCGCTTTGCGTGCCGCCAAATTGGCCATGTCATCGGCCCAGCGCTTGAAGCGGCGCTGCGCGGTAGCGCGCTGTTCCGGCGTGGCGAGACTGGCGATTTCTACCGTCATCGCCTGCGACTGCGCCAGATAGGCGGCGGCGAAGGTTTGATATTCCGGCGTGCGATTGCGCTCGAACTCGCTCATCATTTGTGCCAGACGCGCTTCGGCTTCGGCGCGCGGCAGGCTCTTGTCCATGGTGCTGGTGAGCAGGGCGACAAACGCGGTTTGGCGGCGTACCCGGTCAGCCAACACCATGCGCGGGTTTAACGGCAACGCGTCGGACATCGCCTTGATGCGCTCTTGTTGCGCATCATCGAAGCTGCCATACCAGCGCTCGACGTTTTCTTTCACCCGCTCGAAGCGCTTTTCGCGCTGCTTTTCCGGTTTCGCCTCAACCGTGTCTTTGGTGTATTCGGCGTTGTTGCGCGCCTGCTTTTTCTTCAGCGCGGCGATGTTGTCCGGCGTCAGGCGCGGCGCGAGTTCGGCGATGTCCGCTGCGAGGCGCGTAGCGAGCACCTTCCACTGCTGGCGGCTGGCGGCAGTGAGCCAGTTCACGTCTTCGGGCGTCACTTTGCCGCTGGCGCGGCGGGCCGCCTCGTTTAGCAGTTTGGATAGCTCGGCAAATTGCGTGGTGCGAACCGCCTCGCGCAAATCGAGCAGGCGCTCCTTGAGCAACGTCTCCTGATCGCCGTCAAGATCGAGGTAGTTGTCGGCCATCACCGAGAGCGCGGTGGGGGCCATCCTGTAGGCGAAGTCGAGTGTGCTGCATCCGCTGCCGAGCGTCGCTGCCAGCAAGACCAGCGCCATAGTGCATCGCGAACCCGCCTGTTTCAGAGCGGAATTGCGCCAGAACCCCGATGCTAAAATTGTTTGCATTGCTTTCGCTCTCACGATGTCCCGCGCGCGCTGACCGCGTTCCTGAAATTTCGCATTCATGTCACTCAACGTCGTCATCTTAGCTGCTGGACAAGGCAAGCGCATGCACTCGGCGCGGCCCAAGGTGTTGCACCCGCTGGCCGGCAAGCCCTTGCTGCAACACGTGATCGATACCGCGCGCGCGCTGCATCCGGCGCGCATCGTGGTGGTCTACGGCCATGGCGGTGAGGCGGTGAAGGAGGCGCTGACCGGTAATGATCTGGTGTTTGCCAAGCAGGAGCCGCAGCAAGGTACTGGTCATGCGGTGATGCAGGCAGTGCCGCATTTGGATGCGCCCGGCGCAGCGAATAGCGCGACGACCGATACCACGTTGATCCTCTACGGCGATGTGCCGCTGACTTCGATCGATACCTTGAAAGCCTTGGTGGGAGCGGGTTCTGGCGGCATGGCGATTTTGACCGTGGCACTCGACGACCCAACTGGCTATGGCCGCATGGTGCGCTCGGCGGCCACCGGCAAGGTCACGCGCATCGTCGAGCATCGCGACGCGACCGAAGCCGAGCGCACGATCCGCGAAATCAACAGCGGCATCATGGTGGTGCCGACTGCGAAACTCAAAGGTTGGCTTGGCCAATTGTCGAACCACAATTCGCAAGGCGAGTATTACCTCACCGACATCGTGCCGCTGGCGCTGGCCGATGGCGTGGCGATTGAAACGGCTACTGCGCCGCACGCATGGGAAGTGCTGGGCGTGAACAGCCGCGCGCAATTGGCCGAACTTGAGCGCATCCATCAACGTAACTTGGCCAACGCCCTGCTCGAACAAGGCGTGGCGCTGGCCGACCCGGCGCGGATCGACATTCGCGGTTCGTTGGCCTGCGGACGCGACGTGAGCATTGATGTGAACTGTGTGTTCGAAGGCGATGTGGTGCTGGGTAACGACATCGTGATCGGCCCGAACTGCGTGATCAAGAACGTGCGCATCAAGGCCGGCACGCGTGTGGAAGCGTTCAGCCATCTCGAAGATGCTGAAGTCGGCGCGCATTGCCGCATCGGCCCTTACGCACGCCTGCGGCCCGGCGCGCAGCTCGATGAACATGTCCACATCGGCAATTTTGTCGAGGTGAAGAAGTCGGTGATTGGCGCCGGGTCGAAAGCGAATCACTTGGCTTACGTTGGTGATTCGGAAGTTGGCAAGAACGTCAACATTGGCGCCGGCACCATCACCTGCAACTATGATGGTGTGAACAAATTCAAAACCATCATCGGTGATGGCGCGTTCATCGGCTCTGACTCAACTCTGGTGGCACCGGTGACGATTGGCGCGGGGGCTTACATCGGCGCTGGTTCCACCATCAGCAAGTCAGCGCCCGAGGGCAAGCTGACACTTACCCGTGCGAAGCAAATGACGATTGACTCGTGGAAACCACCAAAGAAAAAGGAAGCCCCATGACCCCGGAACAGAAACTCGAGCAGCTCGGCATCAAACTGGAAGCGCCTTCTGCGCCCGGCGGCAACTACGTGCCGTTTGTCATCACCGGCAAGCTGCTGTATCTCTCGGGCAAGGGCTGGCCGGTGCGCGAGGCTTCGGCGCAGCCGGTGCCAAAGGTTGGCCGCGAAGTCACGCTCGAAGATGCCTACAAAGACGCGCGTACCGTCGGCATTGGCCTCATCGGCGTGATGAAGGACGCACTCGGCGAGTTGTCACGCGTCAAACGGGTCGTCAAGGTGCTGGGCATGGTCAACGCGATTCCCGATTTCACGCAACAGCCTGCGGTGATTAACGGCTGCTCCGATTTGTTCGTCGAAGTGTTCGGCGACAAGGGCCGGCACGCGCGCTCTGCAGTCGGCGTCGGCTCGTTGCCGCGCGGCTTCGCGGTCGAGATCGAAGCGATTGTCGAGTTTGAATAGGGTGTAACGATATGTGCGGCATCGTTGGTGCAGTCGCGCAGCGCGACATTGTTCCGGTACTGATCGAGGGCCTGCGACGGCTGGAATATCGCGGCTATGACTCGTGCGGTGTCGCGGTGCAGGCGGGTGGTAGCCCGCTGCGCCGCGCCCGTAGCGTCGCGCGGGTTGCTGAACTCACCGAACAAGTCGCGCGCGACAACATCACCAGCGGCACCGGCATCGCCCACACGCGCTGGGCCACGCACGGCGCGCCGGTCACCGCCAATGCGCATCCGCATTTCTCGCCCAACGAAGCAGCTGGCGAGATTGCGCTGGTGCATAACGGCATCATCGAAAACTTTGAAGAGTTGCGTGTCGAACTCAAAACCCGTGGCTATGTGTTCGAGAGCCAGACCGACACTGAGGTTATCACGCACCTGATCCACAGTTTGTATCGGGG
The DNA here is from genome assembly GCA_043775155.1 of Burkholderiales bacterium. GTDB lineage: Bacteria > Pseudomonadota > Gammaproteobacteria > Burkholderiales > JAEUOS01 > CANJDH01. The sequence goes on from JAYVSR010000003.1 coordinate 9,845, forward strand.
CAATTTGTTTGCGACCGTACAGCAAGCCGTCAAGCGCGTGCGCGGCGCGTATGCGATTGCGGTGATCGCGAAGAACCAGCCGGACACTCTGGTCGGCGCGCGCGCGGGCAACCCGTTGGTGGCCGGGCTTGGCACCACCAGTGGCGAAAATTTTCTCGCCTCCGACGCCCTCGCGCTCGCTGGCACCACCGACCGCATCGTCTATCTCGAAGACGGTGATGTCGTTGAGATCACGGGCAGTAGCGTGAAGATCGTTGGTGCGAGCGGATCTCCCGTAGATCGCCCAATGAAGATTGTGCAAGCCGTAAGCGGCGAAGTCGATCTCGGCCCGTATCAGCACTACATGCAAAAAGAAATTTTCGAGCAACCGCAGGCCTTGGCGGACACGCTCGAAGGCGTCGAGGGCATCGTGCCCGAATTGTTTGGTGCCAACGCCGCAGCGGTGTTGAAAGAGATCGAAGCCGTTCACATCATCGCCTGTGGCACCAGCTATTACTCCGGCCTGACTGCGCGCTATTGGCTCGAAGGCATCGCCGGTATATCCACGCAAGTCGAAGTCGCGAGCGAATACCGCTACCGCGACAGTGTGCCGAACCCGAAGGCGCTGGTCGTCACCATCTCGCAATCAGGCGAAACCGCTGACACGATGGCCGCGCTAAAGCACGCGCAATCACTCGGCCATGTGCATAGCCTGTGCGTGTGCAACGTCGCGACCAGCGCGATGGTGCGCGAGACCAAGCTCTCCTACCTCACGCGCGCCGGCGCCGAGATCGGCGTCGCCTCGACCAAGGCCTTCACCACCCAATTGGCCGCGCTGTTCTTGCTCACCCTCACACTCGCCAAGCAACGCGGCCG
>JAYVSR010000004.1:0-9889 GCA_043775155.1 Burkholderiales bacterium
GTACCGCCGCAGGCCATTTGGTGCGGCGTAGAATGATGTGATTTCGCGCACGCCGCGCATCGCATCCGCAAGGAGTTCCACCATGGCGAAACACCCCGATTTCCTGATGAACTGCTGGTACGTCGCCGCCTGGGATCACGAGTTGATTGACGGCAAGCTTCTCGCGCGCACGATTCTCGAAGAACCGATCCTGCTCTACAAAGGCGACAGCGACCGCGCGGTGGCGCTGGACAACCGCTGTTGTCATCGCGGCGCCAAGCTCTCCAACGGCCGGCTCGAAGGCGACTGCGTACGCTGCATGTACCACGGCCTCAAGTTCGACGCCACCGGCAAGTGCGTGCAGATTCCGGGGCAGGACAACATTCCGCCGAAGATGGGGGTGCGCAGTTATCCAATCGTCGAACGCCAGCACCTGATCTGGATCTGGATGGGCGAAGCGGCGAAGGCCGATCCAGCGCTGATCATCGACATCCCCTACCTCACCGACCCGGCCTGGCGCGGTGTCGCCGACTATATGCACTACCAGGCTGACTACCGCCTGATCGTCGACAACCTGTCGGACTTCTCGCACCTCGCCTTCGTCCACACCCATACCCTGGGCGGCTCGGAGGAATATGCGTTCAAGACCAAGCCGGTCGCGGTGGAGCGCCTCGACGACGGCTTTCGGGTCGAGCGCTGGAGCATGAATGCCGCACCGCCGCCGTTTCATCGCCGCGTGGTGCGCAACGATGCGCCGCTGGACCGGCGCAACATCGGTCGCATGTATGTACCCGGCGTGTTTTTCCTCGAGACCCTGTTTTCACCGGCGGGCAATGGCGCGGAGCAAGGCAATCGTGACGGCGTGAAGGAATATCGCAACTGCCAGTTCTTTACCCCGGAGACGCGTGCGAGTACGCACTTCTTCTGGAACTACCTGCATGACTACGATCTCAACGACCCGACAGTCGCCATGTCCCTGCACGACAGCATGGTCGAAGGCTTCATGGAAGACAAGTTCATCATCGAGGGCCAGCAGGAGATGCTCGACGCCGACCCGGAGTTCAAGATGAACGGCATTTTGTCCGACGCGCCGCTCGCGCATTTCCGCCGCACCCTGCAAAAGCGGATTGATGCGGAAAGGCAGGAGCCGCTCGCGGTGGCAGCTTGAGCTTGGGCTTGGAGCATAAAAAGAGCCGACGCATAACCGGCGCCTGATAGATGGCCTGCGGAGAGAAAACGTCGGTAGAAGCGCACTGGGAGCAGCTCTCCGGCCAGCATGCCGCAATCTCAAGCGCCAGCGTACTCCTCCAACGCGCTGATCCAGGCGTTGAAATGCGGGCACTCATTGCGGATACGCTCGATACCAATGCGCTTCGCCGCTGCCGGGCCATGCAATGTCTTCCGGTATCCCGGATACAAATCAAGCAGCCGCCGGGACGGCGCGCGCTCGGGCGTTTCGTTGATTTCTTCCGGCGCGTGCTGGCTGCGGATGGCGGCAAGCGCAGCTTCGAGGCCGGGCTGCGCCATTGCGCGTGAGAGCATCTCCGGCGCGGCAAACAGCCATGCCTCAAATTCATGCAGTGCCAAAAAGGGCAAGAAATTTCCGGGCGAACCCAGCGCCTCGTTGATCGCCGCTTCCACATGCGCGGCGCGCTCTGCTGGCGTTGCCGTCGCGGACCTGCCACTCATGCCCGGAAAATCGACCGGCAGCCCGTAGTAGTCGACGATTGTCGTCACCAGCGCGCCGCCCGAACCCTGAAGCAAGCGCCGCGCATCGTTTTGAAACTTCGCAAAACTGGTGACCCCACCTTTGAAACTGGTGCCGTCCTTGACACGCTTGGTGACCAACAGAGTGGGTTGAAAAAATAATTGCCGCTCTTCAAAAAACGGTGCAAGCACGTCTTTGACAAAACGCTCCTCGGTCTGCCCTTCCACCAGCACCAGCACGCGCTTCATCACGCCCTCGTCATGGCCGCAAGCCCATCATGGCCGGGCGCCGATGATGTTCTTCTCCCACAACTCGCCCAAGGCGTAGTCCTCAAGCCAATTGCTCATGTCCGCGCCATCAAGGCGCGCGAACACGCTTTGCCCATCCTTGCGGTCAACCGTCCACACCTGCGCGGGCTCGAACTGATTCACCAGCGTGACCGATTGCGTCGCCACCAGCACCTGTGTTTTGGCGGCTGCGGAACTGAGCAGGCTGGCCAAGAGCGCAACAGCGGCAGGGTGCAGGCCAAGTTCCGGCTCATCGAGCAACACCACCGCCGGCAACTCAGGCTGCAACAGCAGCGCCGCCAGGCAAATAAAGCGCAGTGTGCCGTCCGACAGCGACGACGCGTTGAAGTAGGTGTCGCTGCCCCTCTCTCTCCACTCCAGGCGGATTTTTTCCTGATTCAGCCGCTGCGGTTCAAGCCGGAAGGAATCGAAAAACGGCGTGATCTGGCGAACAGTGTCCTCGATCAGCGCAAAGTGATCGGGTTGCTTCTGCTGCATCCAAAAAAGAAACGCCGCCAGATTCTCCGCCTGCGGCCGCAGGAAATGGTTGTCGTCCACATCGCAGGCGCCCTTCACCGCAGCGGTGTCGCTGGTGTCGTGAAAGTGATAGATGCGGTAGCTGCCCAGGTCGCGCAGCATCTGGCGGGCGCAGACGTGGTCGAAGTCTTTGAGTTTCGACTCTTTGGAAATCGCAGCCACCCGCACAAGCGCCGGTTCTAGATACTGCTTCGGTTCGCCGTAAAAAACGGCCTCTTCCCACACCAACAAGCCATCGTCATCGCTGCCGCGCAGCGCGACGCTGTAAGAATTGGAGAATTCATTCTCGCCAAACTCAAGCAAAAACTCCATCTCGGGAGATTGTTTGCGGCCGAAGCGAAGCAGACTATCCGCTCCGCCGCGAATCGCGGTGTAACCCGCAAGATTCTGCGTCACGATCTCGCGCAAAAAGCGGAACACGCCAATCAAGTTCGACTTGCCGACGCCGTTGCCGCCGATAAACACATTGAGCGCGCCAAGCTCCAGCGTCTGCTCGCGTATCGACTTGAAGTTCTTGATGGTGATTTTTTTGAGGGTACGCATGGCGCTGGAGGAAGCATTTCCCATTGACGCAGGCAGCATCGACGGTGTGGCAAATGCGGATTATCGCGCGTCCGAACGCCGCCCGCGCTACAGCGCCGCCTCGACCGGCTCGGACACACCATCGCGCACGCGGAACAGCCAATGGTCGGCGGCAGCGTCGTTCCACGCGAGCAAGCGGCCATCAGCGGTGAAGTCGGCCCAGGATCTCTCGAACGGCGGACGAGGGAGAGGGACAGATATTCGATAGGCCGGCAAGTGACAATGCTCAGCAGTCAACGGATTTCCGTCACGAAGCATCACGGCCAGATTCCACAGATGAATGATTCCTTGATCGCTTATCGTTAATGCCGTCCGGCCATCCGAGCCAAATGCAACAACTGCTCCGCCTTGACCGCCCCTATCAAGCACCAAGAGTTCTTGTCCGCTCGTAGCGTCCCAGAAACGTGCGAAATCATCATCACTACCCGTCAGCACTTTTTCACCATCTGGGCTAAAGGCGATACCCAGCGGAGAACCACCACGCCCGTTGAACATAGCGAGTTCCCGCCCAGTTGCCGTATCCCACAAATAAGCAACGCCACCGCTAAAGCCCGCCAAAACCTTTTGTCCGTCTGGACTGAACGCCACATTCACCACGAAACGACCACGCCCTTTAAACACGCGAAGTTTTCGACCGCTTGCCGCATCCCACAACTGTGCTGCTCCATCATCTCCACCGGTCAATATGTTTGCACCATCCGGACTAAATGCCACGCCCCACACCGACTCTTTGTAACCTTCAAACGTCCTGAGCACTCGCCCGCTCGCCAAGTCCCAAAGTCGCGCAGTCTTGTCGTCACTTCCAGTCAACACCCTCTTTCCATCCGGGCTGACCGCCAGACTGATCACTGAATCGCTGTGCCCTTCATAGGTCATTATTTCTTTCCCAGTCTCGGTGTCATGCAGGCTGACGGTGTTTTCAGCGCCGGCTATCAGGACTGTCCTGCCTTTAGGATCAAAAACGCCGCTCATCACAAAATCGTCAAGTTCCCAGAGCACCTTCAACTCTTTTCCGCGTGACACTTCAAAAAGCCGCGTCACACACTCGTCGGAGGTAATCAGTATCGCCTTACCGTCTGGACTAACGGCGCGACACAGAACAATATTGCTGTGTCCGGCCAGCGCTCGTAGTTCTCGTGCCCTCGTCACGTCCCACAGATGAGCAACTTCGTCGAAACCGCCAGTTAGCACTGTCTTGCCATCTGGGCCAAATACAGCGCTGTGGATCGCATGACGGTTCTCCCCAAATTCAAGAAGTTTTCGCCCATTAAAAACATCCCAGAGATGGACGCCATCCCCAAAGCCGCTAACTAGCGCCGTCTTACCACTAGGAGCAAATGCGACGCTGCTTACCGATTGGCCCGGAAGCCCGTACACGCCAAGTTCGCGACCACTTTTTATGTCCCACAAGCGTGATGTGCCCTCTCTGCCTCCGGTTAGCACCTTCCCGCCATCGGGACTGAATGCGACGCTCATAACTATATCGCCGTGCCCTCTCAAAACCAGTAGCTCTCGACCATTCACTGCGTCCCAGACACGTGCAGTCTCGTCGTCACCGCCTGTCAACAGTAGTTTGCCATCCGCACCAACAGCGACGCTTCGTACCGCATCACTGTGTCCTCTCAACACACTTAGTTCTCTTCCACCCGTTACCTCCCAAAGGCGAGCAGTCGTGTCGAAACTGCCTGTCAATACCTGCTTACCATCCGCGCTAAAGGCGACGCTCGTTACAGACGCTGTATGCCCCCTGAAAACCATGAGTTCTCGCCCGGTCGCCACATCCCAAAGAAGCGCACCGTCATCACCTCCCGCCAACAGTGCCCCACCATCAGGGCTGAAAGCAAGGCCGCTTCCGGTATCGAAGTCCCCCTTGAACGCCCTGATTTCCCGCCCGGTGTCCACGTCCCACAAACGCGCAACGCCGGATTCATCTGTAGTTGCCGCCGTTTTAGCATTTGGAGCAAAGGCGACACTTTGAATCGGTGAAGCACCAAAAGGGACTTTCCACTCCCCACCTAAGCCTTCGACGGGTCCGGCCGATTCGCTGCCGGTTTGCCGGCCACGCGGGCGCACAAGCATTCCGCCTCGAATCGAATTGCCCCAATCGAATTGGCTCACGTCGCAACCACGAAAAATGGCCTGGCTCCAGTTCGTGGATTCATCGCACAGCACTTGACCAAACCGGCAGCGGCGCGCATGCATACCGCGTAGATTGGCATCGCGCAAATCAAGCGAGGGCAGGCCTTTCAATTCAAGGTCTTGCCAAACTGTCTCGATGAAATCGAGGCCGCGCAAGTTCGCAGGTTGCGGCGTTAGCAATTTTGCAATCTGGTCTTGTGCCTTCGCATCATTAGCGAGATGCAATTCGACCAGCATGTTGAAGAGCGTGCGATGCAGGGGCGGAGCGGGTGGAAGGCTCTCACTCTCGATGTCGGGTTGTTTGGTTTGTGTATACGGCGCATCAACCTGCTGCAACAGCCGCCAAAACACCGCCGCGCGCGCGGCGCGGTCTCTCGGCGCAATGCGCTTTTCCTCCGCCGCCCATAGTTCACGCAGGAAACCCAATGCCTCGACATTGAGATCAACATCGGGCAACAAATTGCGCAAATACTGCATCTCCATGCGCCCATCCGCCGCATGCTCAATGGCGTTGATCCAGAACCGCGCAACAAAATATTCCTTAAACGACTTGTGCGCAAAGTTGAACTGCGCGCTATGCGGGCGCACGATGAAGGTTGCCGTGCGCAAGTCGTTCTGAATCGCTTCGGCGTGCTGCGGCCCGTAGCGGCCCGGAAACAAGGCGTTGACGGTGCGCAGCAGCCAGGCATCGAGCTTGTCCGCGCTCCACATTTCGGTTTCGTCCTGCCACATGGCGGCGGCGAGTGCGCCCATGAGCAGGGGTTTGTGCTCGGGGGCTAGGGCGTGTTTGCCGTCGTCACGCGCGATCCATTCCGCCACGGTGATGCTGTAGAGCCGCGCGGCGGTGATGGGTTCGCCATCCGCTGCTTGCCGCAACAGCGCGCCGATTTGCTCGCTCATCATTGCGAGCAACACCGGGCGGCTGGCGAGTTCTTCCAGGTTGTAGGTGGTGCGGATGGTTTGCAGCAGCGCCGCAGCATCGGCCTCACTCAGACGATGGCGCAGATAGGTTTCGATCTCGCCTTCGCCCCAGGGCAAGAGCGTGAGGGTGAAGTACTGTTCACTCGTGGCCAAGCCACGGCGACGCGTGTTGAAGAATGCGTGTTGCCGCTCGACGCTGCGAAAGTAATGGGTGCGGCAACTGACGATGATGCGTGCCTGTGAACGCCCTTCGCCGCTGCCGGCGGGGTCGAAGGTTTCAGGCCCAAGCACGCTCAGCAACTGATTGAACACGTTGTGCAGCACCTGCGGTTCGCTCTTGAGTAACTCATCCAAACCGTCGAACACAAAAATGAGTTTGCCGGCCCGAGCGTCGTCAAGGTAGTGGCGCACATCGTCCGGATGCTTGACGCCACGATCACGTTTGCGCAATACCAGAAACAGCAGTTCATCGAGGGCGAGGCTGGCGAGCGAGACGACGCCGGCGAGCTCCGCCAGATCAATGAAGAGAGCGGAAAGGTGGTTGGCGCACGCGGCCTTTTTCTTAGGCGTGGCGGTTTTGTGAGCAGCCCAGACCTCGTTCTCGATTTCGCCGTTGAGCACGCGCGCGAACTGCATTGCGTGGCTGGTTTTGCCGGTGCCGTAGTCGCCGAGCAGGGTGAGGAGCGGCAAGGCTGTTTCGCTTTGGTCTAGTGCCCAAGTGAACATCGCTTCCAGTGCCGGGCCTTGCGGCAGTTCTTTGACTGTGGGTTTTTCCTTCCGGCTTTCGCGCGGGTTGTCTTTCGCGTATGCATCCGGGATACCGTGTTCTTCGTCAATTTCGCCGCCCGGCATGCCCCGGTGCAATCTGGCTTGAGTCGCGATGAATTTGCCGTCGCGCGACGTTCCGTGCCGCATCGACATCTGCCCGCGATTAATCTCCGGCTTCGGCGCGGGGTTGGTTTCGGATTCGAGCAGCGCCTGGCGCAGCGCCTCGGAATACGCCACCAGCTCGCTGCCGGTGGCCTTGAGAGCGCGCCCTTCGATAAATTCAGCCGGCACATAGCGCGGGTTGACCGGAGTCTGCGCAGCGGCGGAGGGTGCCGGGACACCTTCGAACCACAGACGCTCCTGCGCATCGCCCGCCGCCTTGCTGGCGCGCTCGACTCTCAATCGCAGCGGCGGGTTGCTATCGGCGCTCAAGGGCGGGCGATTGGTGATGCCGGTCGCCAGCGCGCGGCGCGCCTTTTCCACCGGCAAGCCGGGAAACAGCGCCTCAAACACTGCGCTCTGCAGGGCGTGGCCGCTGGCATCGATGAGGCTAATGATCGTGTCGTAGGCCGCGCCAACGACGCCTTTGCGCGCCTTTTCGGGCAAGCGCTGCCATGCATCACGCGCTTGCGACGGCAACAGCGGGGGGGAACGCTTAGGCATGATCACGCCTCATTACGAACAAAAGGGCTGGCATCGAATTATCCAAAAATCTGCTAATCGTCTTGTAAAAGTTATTTAATACTGCTACAGTAGCAAATAATTTAGGCAATTACAACTTCAAAAATATAAAAATAGTCAAATATCACTTATTATGGGCATTTAATTATCATGTTTTATCTTTTTTGTGATTTTATTTTGATAAAGTACGATAAATGAACCAACCCTCTAGCTTAAAAAAGCACTATCCTCGGCCCGAACTCGCGCGCAGCATCGCCGACGAGCTGACCGGCAAAATCCCGCTTTCGGGTGCGCCGAACGGGCTCTTCTTTGCCGGCCCGCGCCGCACTGGCAAAACCGATTTCCTGAGATTCGACTTGAAACCGGAAATGGAGCAGCGCGGCTACCTCGTGCTGTACGCGGACCTGTGGAGCGACAAGGCACGCTCGCCGATGGAGTTGATCGCGTCATGCATTGCCACCGCTTTGCAGGAGACGCTGGGCTTGGTAGCGAAATTGGCAAAACGCGCAGGGCTGGAGAAAGCGGGTATCCCCGGTGCGTTCTCAGTAGACGTGTCGAAGATCGGCAAGACCGACGGCATGAGCCTGCACGACGCATTCCGCTTGTTGCGCAAACAAAGCGGCAAGCCGGTGCTACTTATGGTGGACGAGGCCCAGCACGCCCTCACCAGCCAGGACGGCGACAACTCCCTCGCCGCCCTCAAATCTGCGCGCGACCAGATGCGTGAGGAAGGCAAAGCCGGCCTGTTGATCGTGATGTCCGGTTCGCACCGCGACAAACTGATGCGCCTGCTGAACACTGCCGCCACACCTTTTTGGGGATCGCAAGTGCGTGCCCTGCCGCTGCTTGACAGCGGTTTTGTCGCGTTACGGGCGCGCGAGCTGAGCGCCGCCTATCCGCACTTGGGGACAGTGCGCCAATCCGTGCTCGAAGAGGCCTTCGAGCACACTGGCCGCCGCCCCGAATTCTTTGACCCGCAATTGATCGCCGCCGCATCTGCGGCGGATAGCGCAGGGTTCGAGTCCGCCCTGCTCGGCGCGGTGCGCGAGTACCGCAGCAACGAACGGCAGGAACTCACCGATACTTATTTGCGCCTGCCGCCGCTGGAACAAGCAGTGTTGCGGCACCTGCTCGAACAAGGCGGAGAGTTCAAGCCGTTCGACGCCCGCGCGCTGGCTTTCTACACCAAGGCCGTCGACAAGAAAATCTCTGTGCCGCAAGTTCAGCGCGCGCTTGAAAGCTTGCGGGTGGACGATCCGCCGCTGGTGTGGAAATCCCTGCGCGGCGACTACGCGGTGTATGACCAGGCGATGGCCTCGTGGTACGCCTACCTGGTGAGCGAGAACAACTGGCCGCCGAAAAAATAGCGATGCAACATCGCGCTCAACACAAGGCTTCCGGACGGACACCACGCGCAGATGCGCTCTGGGAGCGCTTCTCCGGCTGGTAGCGATGGAGAAAAAGTAAATTCAGCGCGCGCGGAGCGCGTGCCTAAGGACAGGCGTGTCTCGCGATGTCATTTGCTGACGCCTCCGCGATCACGCTCTTTTCCGCCAGACCGTTGACCTCGCTGGCCGAATAGCCGAGCGACTGCAATATCTCGCGCGAATGCTGCCCTAGAGCTGGGAAATTGAAGCACTCGCGCGCAGGTTCACCGGCAAAACGGATCGGGCTGGCGATGTGATCCCAGCCGCGCGCGTCCGACGTGACGGCACCGCGCTGACGAAAATGCGCGTCGTCGAGCATTTCCGGCAGCGTATTCACTGGCGCGAACGGCACGTCGCGGCCCTGAAAAAAAACAATCCACTCGGCTTTGGTTTTGGTGCGAAACGCATCCGTCAAAAACGCGCGCACTGGCATCTGGCCCTGGCCGGGCGGCAGTTTGCAGGTGTCGATCAAATCCGGGCGGCCCAGCGCGGTGAGCAGATTGACGGCGAACTTCATCTCCTGCCCGCCCAGCGCAATCCACTCGCCATCGTTGGTTTCGTAGAGCGCGTAAAGCGCATTGCCGCCGAGGGAGCGCGCGTTCGGCACATCAGGCGGGCGGCGCTGCGCCATCGCATCGCCGAGATTGTTGGCGACGCCCATGAGCAGGCAGTCGGCCATCGCGATGTCGAGAAAATCGCCGCGTCCGGTTTCCTGTTTGCGCAGCAACGCCATCAGCACGCCCGACAAACCTGCCAGCGCAGCCATCATGTCGCCGGCCGGCAATCCGGGAATCGCCGGCGCGCCATCGCGCCCGCGCGTGATCGACAGCACTCCGGTCATCGCTTCGGTGGCAATGTCG
>JAYVSR010000005.1:0-27473 GCA_043775155.1 Burkholderiales bacterium
GATGTCCTGGCGAACGAGGACATGCTAGATTTCACCGTTGCGGATGATTGTTTTCGTTCGACTGGTACGGTGCCGAATCTGGCCACCATTGCCGTCAATGCCGATTTTTTGGTGGTGTTTAATTTAGGGCCAGGCATCAGCGGCAGCGACGCTTACGAATTTGCTGGCACCGGCGGCAATAAGTCGCTGATCACTGCGGCAGCGGTGGCCGCAGCGAATGAAAATCGCATCACGTTTACTTCTCTCAAATTTCCGTTCGCATCCCCCAGCAACCGCTTTCATGTGGTTTCCGGGCCGGTGACTTATGTCTGCGACCCGACTGCCGGGCAGTTGCGGCGGCTATCGGGCTATGCGATCAGCCCGGCGCAGGCGGCACCACCGGCGGGCCCGACTGCCAATGTGCTGGTGGCGAACAATATTTCGGCTTGCGCTTTCGCTTACACATCAACTGCCAACGAACGGGCCGGCACTCTGGCCGCTACCCTCGGCTTGACGCGCAATGGCGAAACCGTCACGCTGCATCATGAAACGTCGATTAATAATGCGCCGTAGCCCTGCATTGCGTCGCCGGCTATTGCGCTGCCTCCAGTGCCGTGCGCAGGAACACGCGCAGCGCCGCACGCAGCGTGGCATGTCGCTGGCGGTGGCGATCTTGCTGTTGCTGATGCTCTCGGGTGTGGCGGCCTACATTGTTTCGCTCTCCGGTAGCCAGCACGCTACTGCGGGGATGGATGCGGCCGGGCAGCAGGCCTATCAGGCGGCGCGTTCTGGCACTGAGTTCGGGGTGTGGAACGCGATCAAAAATAATCTCTGCCCAGCGTCGCAAACGCTGGCAGCGGGCTCGATGGCCGGTACCCTCGCGCCCTATACTGTGACGGTGACGTGTGTGGTGACCAACCATACCGAAGCGTCAACGCCGATCGCGTCTTACACGCTGACCGGCACCGCTTGCAACCGCGCAGCGTGCCCGGCAGCGGTGCCGGGGGCGAATTACATTGAACGGCAGGTCACCATGACGGCATGGAAATGAGCACGCCACTGTTTGGACGTAAGCGGTGGCTGACCTTCGCCCTGCATGGCTTCGCGTGGCTGATGTTGAGTGGCACCGTGCCGGCGCTGGCGCAAATCACCTATCCGGGGATTGCGCCTCGAACCGCGGCGGCGAACTCGAACACCCTCACCATCCTCAAACCTGCGGGCATGGCGGTCAACGATCTGATGATTGCGGTGCTGGCCCAGCGTGGTCAGAACGCCAACCCGGTCGCCACCAGTGCCGGCTGGACCCGGATCAACGGCACCAACGACGGCGGCACGCTGGGCGTCGATGCGTATTGGAAACTGGCGACGGCCGCTGAGCCAGCGTCTTACACTTGGGCGATGACGCTCAATGCGCGCATCAGCGGCACGATCTCGGTGTTCCGGGGCGTCAACACCGCCACGCCCGTATTGGCTAGTGGCACGCAGGTCAATGCGGTGGCGTCGACCACCTATACCGCGCCGTCGATCTCGACTGGCGTCGTCACCAACGCGATGCTCATCGCGATCTATGCGCGGACCAACGCTGCGGGCGCGATTAGCGCCGCGACCGGGATGACGCAGATCAACTCGCTTAGCTCGGGTGGGGGAGCCGTAGGGCTCGTGGCCGGCTCGTCATACTTGATTCAGGCGGCGGCGGGCGCGACCGGAACAAAACTCTCGACGGGGAATACGTCGAACACCAGCCTGGGCATGCTGGTGGCGCTGCTGCCTGCGGCTCCGAGTGTCGGCAGCTTCGGCATCAACACCGGCGGCGCGACTGGCAACACCTGCGCGCCGAAGAACATCACCATCACTGCGCGCGACACGGCCGGTGCCACCTTGACTGGCTACACCGGCACGGTCAATCTCACTACGTCAACGGGCCGTGGCGACTGGGCCATCGTGACCGCCAACGGCACGCTCAACAATGGCGTGGCGAATGACGGCGCGGCGACCTATGCCTTCGCCGCCGCAGACAATGGCGTGATCACACTGGCGCTGACCAATCGCAGTCCGGACGCCGCACTGACCATCACGGCGGTGGATAGCGTGGTACCCGCAACGAGCACGACATCGACGGCGATTGCGTTTTCCGACAGCGCCTTTTTGTTCACACTGGACCCGGTACAGGTGGCCGGGCGCGATCAGGTCATCAGTGCCACCTTATGGGCGAAAAATAGTGCGACGGCGGCGACGTGCAGCGTCGTGACTGCCTACACCGGGCTTAAAAATCTCAAAGCCTGGATCGCGCGTGATGTAGCCGACCCTGGTGGCGTCGCACCAAAGATCGGTCTTTTGACCTTGCCCAACGCCCAGCCCGCCGGGAATAATTTAGCCACACTCAATTTTGTCGCCGGTAGCGCAACGTTCAGCCTGTCGTCTACCGATGTCGGCAAGTACACGCTGAACTTGACCGATACCGCGTCGCCGTTCACCACCGCGCCGGTGGGGGCGTCCAGTCTCATCACCACGCGGCCGTTTGGTTTGGCTTTCACGGCGATTCAGAAGGGCGCGACGCTCAACCCTGGCGGCACGGCGGCGGCGGGCGGTGCGTTCGCCGCTGCGGGCGACACTTTTCTGGCCACCGTCGCCAGCTACCTCTGGGCCGCTGCGGACGATGCCAACAACGATGGTGTGCCAGACGCCGGGGCCGACATCACAAATAATGGCACCACACCCGCGTACCGATGGCCCACCACGCTGTCGGTGGCGGCGCCGTATACGCCGGCAGCCGGCACGCTCGGTACGCTGGGCGGCACGGTGGCGATTGCGGCAGCCAGCTTTGCGGGAGGGGCTGCCACGGTGGCGAACCTGACCTATTCAGAAGCCGGCAGCGTCACGCTGCAAGCGGCGGCGGTCAATTTTCTGGGCAGTGCCGGCGTCAATTACACCGCTACCAGCGGCGTGGTCGGGCGGTTTTTTGCAGACCATTTTTTGCTGCTTCCTGGTGCGAGTGTCACGCCCGCCTGTGGCACCTTTACCTACATGGATCAAGCGCTGTCCGCCCTGTCGTTCACTATCGAGGCGCAGGCCAAGACCAGCAATACGCGATTGAATAACTACAACACCGCGACCAACAGTTTTGCTACTGCCTCGGTGGATGTGCTGGCGGAAGATACTGGTGCTGGCAATGACGGCGTGGACAAGACCTTGCGCATCACTGGCGTACCCGTGCCAGCTCCAGCCTGGGTAGCGGGGCGCTATAGCGTCTCGACCTCTAACGCGCAGTTTGCAAGAGCGGCCAGCCCGGATGGTCCCTATACCGCGCTTCAGCTTGGGGTTCTGCTCAAGTCTGACCCGAATGGAGCAGTGCTGGCGGCGCGCGATATGAACCCTGGCACAGCGGGCGTGTGCGCCGGTGCTGGCTGCACCGGTGTCAAACTCAATGCCGTCGCGACAGCAGTGCGCTATGGCAGGCTGCGCTTGATCAATGGAGTGAATTCGCAATTGTTGCCCGCAGCGTTGATTGCCGAAGCGCAGTTTTATCTCCAGTCCGCTGGCGGGTTTACGCTCAATACGTTCGACAGCTGCACGCCATTGTCTGCTGCCAATTTCACGCTGGGCAACGGGCAGGGCATTGCAACGACGGCAGTACAAGTCAATGTCGCGCCGGGTGCGCTAGTGAGCGGACGCAAGACCTTCACCATCTCAAAGGCCGGCAATAGCGCCGTGGGCCCGGGTGGCACTGCCAAATCGAGCGTGGACGTCGGTCTCAATCTCGGCGCAACGGTGAACGGGCAGTTCTGCAGCGGCGTATTTGCAGCAAACACCGGTGCCGCCCTGCCGCACTTGCGCCAGCGCTGGTGCGTGGCGGCGGGACAATGGGACCCGGTGGCCCGTGCCGTGTTTGGCATTTATGCCGGGTCTGATCGCTTGTTGATGCTGCGCGAAATTTACTGAGCAAGCCAATTTGGCGCATGTTTTGGAAGTAGCATGAAGTCAAAAAACTAGGTCAAAAAACCATTTGACAACAATGGGTTATTGCTATATTTTGATTTTGATTCTTAACCGATGCCGGTATGAAGTTCTCAATTCGCCCACCACGTTCCGACGGATGGCTCGCTCTGCGGCAACGCGGCGGCGAGATTGACGCAGCGCGCATTGAGCGCCGGGGCAATGAACTGCGCGTGTCGCTGTGCGAAACCTATCGCATCGAGGGCGGCATCACCGCGTCGCTCTCGCGCTTGCGACGCGAGAAGGGCTGGCGCAATCAGCGTTGCACCGCGCTGCTCGGGCATGGTGAATACCAGTTTCATCATTTTGAAGCGCCCAAGGTGCCAGCCGAAGAGTTGAAGAGCGCATCGCGTTGGCGCGTCAAGGAGTTGATCGACTACCCGCTGGAGACAGCGGCCGTGGATATTCTCGATATCCCGGTCGATGCGAATGCGCGCAGTCATTCAGTGTTCGCCGTCTCGGCGCGCAACGAAGTGGTGCAGCAGTACGTGCGCAGTTTTCAAGACGCCGGCATGCCGCTCGTTGCCATCGACATTCCTGAAATCGCCCAGCGCAATATGTCGGCCTTGTTTGAAGACGAGAATCGCGGCTTGGCGTTTCTGGCGTTTGAAGAGGCTGGTGGTCTGTTGACCATCACCTACCGTGGCGAGCTCTATTTGACGCGCAAGATTGATGTTCCGCTGGCTAAATTGCTGGACGCCAATGTGGAAGTGCGTGCGCAGTTGCATGAGCGCATCGCGCTCGAGGTGCAACGCTCGCTGGATCACGTTGACCGCCAATTCAGTTTCATCACGCTGTCGCGCGTGCTGCTCGCACCACTGCCGGTCGAGACCGGCTTGGCGGATCATTTGGCGGCGAATATTTATCTGCGCGTCGAGCGGGCCGACATTGGCAGTGTGATTGATTGTGCCGGAATTCGCGATCTGTCTGGCGCGGCGCGGCAGGCGTTTTGTCTGCAAATTCTCGGCGCGGCATTGCGCACTGAAGAGGCGCCGGCATGACGCAGCAGATCAACCTCTACAACCCGGCATTTCTGCGCCGCAATCAGGCGCTCGAGCCGGCGGCGCTTCTCGCTTACGCCTTGCTGGCGGTGCTGGTGTTGATGCTGCTCGGCAATGTGCTGGTGCGGCAGCAGCGCAGCCAGAACGAAGCGATGGCAGGTGCGCTCGATGCGCAGATCAAGGCCGAGCAGGAGAAAGTTGCCGCCTTCGCGGCGCAGCGGTCGGCGCAGAAAAAAGATCCGGTGCTCGAAGCCGAGCAGAGCCGTCTCGACGCGCTGGTGCGCGGGCGCCGCGCGAGCCTCACGGCGATTCAGACCGGTGCGGTTGGCAGCACGACTGGTTTCTCCGAGCACATGCGCGCTCTGGCGCGGCAGTCCGTGAGCGGGCTCTGGCTGACTGGGTTTTCGATTGGCGGGGGTGGCAGCGAAGTGTCGCTGCGCGGGCGCATGCTCGAAGCAGGCTTGCTGCCACGCTTTCTCGGCAAGCTCGGTGCGGAGAAAGCGTTCGAGGGACGTGGCTTCAAGACGTTGTTGATCGATCTGCCCAAGCTGGCGGATGGCGAGGTTGCGCCGGCGCTGCCGGTGACGCAAATTGCTGCCGCACCGTTGCAAGTAGCGGCTCCGCCGGGGACGCCAGCACTCGCTCGAATCCAGGGTGCCGCACCAGCCTATCTGTCGTTTGAAATTGCCACCGGCGACGTAGCTGGGCGTGCAACCGACGCGACGCAAGGGGCGCGCAAATGAAACAGATCTGGATGCGATACACCAACTGGTTCGCCGCGCTTAAATCGCGCGAACGCGTGCTGGTGGCGTTTGCTGCGCTGGCACTGGCGGTGTTTGTGCCGTTCGCACTCGCGCTTGAGCCGCAGTGGCGCGACAGCCGCCGCTACGCCGGGCAAGTCGAGCGGCAGGAAAAAGATCTCGCTGCGATTCGCACGGATCTTACGGCGCTGGCGTCGGCGAGCCTGGATCCGGACAGCGTGACGCGTGAGCAAATCGCGCTGCTGCAGCGGCAGATGCGCGATCTCGATGAGACCCTGCGGACGACGCGCAAAGGGCTGGTGCCGGCCGATCAAATGCCCAAATTGTTGGAGCGTTTGCTCGAAGGCAATCGCGGGCTGCGCGTAGTGGCGTTGCGTACGCTGCCGGGGGTGCCGCTGATTGATCGTCCGGTGGCTAGTGCCGCCGCACCGGCGGCTGACGCCACCGCGCCAGCACCGGGGCGCGCAGTCGCAGATTCCGCCGGGCTGCACAAGTACGGCGTCGAGATTGTGATCGAAGGCAGCTACGCTGATCTCACTGCGTACCTGGATCAAATTGAGCGGATGCCATCGCAACTGTTTTGGGCGAAAGCGGTGATGGATGCGGCAGCATATCCGCGCATCACCCTGTCGCTATCGGTGTTCACTCTCGGCCTGGAGGCGGCATGGTTGTCCGTGTGAGCCGCTTGGGCACGCAACACAGTAAACGCCGATGCTTGCAAGTGCTGGCGTTGCTGCTTTTACCGACGCTGGCAATTGCGGCATCGACCGCAGCGTTGGCAGCAGGCGAATCATCACTGCCCGACCCGACGCGTCCGCCCGTCAGCATGAGCGGGGCCATCGGGGCTGCACTGGGGGAACAATCGGCGTTCTCCGAGCCGCAATTGCAGTCCGTGATGATCGGCACCACCGGGCGCAGTGCGATCATCGGCGGTCGGCGTTACCAGCTGGGTGACCGTGTGGGTGATGCGAAGCTGGTGAAAATTTCCGAAGGCGAAGTGGTACTCGCGGGTGCCAGCGGACGGCGCACGATGACGCTGTTCCCATCGGTGAAGAAACGGGTGGATGCACCGGTCACGAATTTGCCGAACGTGCCGAAGGCACAGAAGCGCAGCGCGGAACGTGAGGCATCACGCAAGGCAGCCGCCAGTGCTGATGTCAAGGCTGATCCCGTCAGTGGACTCGGCGGCGAACCCAATACCGGGCTAAATGCTGGCCTCAATTCTTCCAGGAGTCGGTGACGTGAAACTTGCACAGGCATTGCTGCTGTTCACCTGCGGGCTGCTGCTCGCCGGCTGCAATAGCCCAGTGATCAAACCGGACGACACGCTGGATCGTGTCAAGAGCGAAGTATTTAAAGCAGCCGCGCCGCGCGTTGCACCACCGGCGCCCGAGTCAGTGCGCCGGGCCTTGCTCGCACCGGCGGCTGTGGAAATACCCGCCGCCGCGCCGTCGGAGCCGCGCTTCAACCTGGTGGTCAACAATTTACCGGTCAATCAGGTGTTGATGGCGATGGTGACTGATACGCGTTACAGCATGCTGCCGCATCCGGATGTGCGCGATCCGATTTCGATCAACCTGAAAGACGTGACGATTCGCGAAGCGCTGGATTCGTTGCGCGAGCTGTACGGCTATGACTATAAATTTCAGGGCAACCGCATATTTGTTCAGGCCCCGGGCTTGCAGACACGGGTATTCCAGGTGAACTACCTGACCGGCAGGCGGGTGGGGCGGGCCGATGTGCGCGTCACCTCGGGGTCGATTCAGACGCCGTCGTTCAGTGCACCGGCGCAAGGTGGCGTGACGGGGGCCGCAGGCGCGGCGGCAGGCGGCACGTCGACACCGCAAGCGATTGAAAGCAGCCGTATCACGACCACGTCAGACAATGATTTTTGGCGTGATCTGGTCGACGCGCTCAATGCGATCGTCGGTGTCAACGCGGTGCCGGCGGCGGGTGTTGCGCCTGGCGCACCGGGTGCGACGGCGATTCCTGCAGCGAATGCAGCAGCCAACGCAGCCAACGACCGCCGCGTCGTGGTCAACCCGCAAGCGGGTGTGGTGGTGATTCGCGGCTACCCGGCGGACATGCGCAACGTTGAAGCCTTCCTCAAGGCGATGTCGGTAGTGGTCGAGCGGCAGGTGATGCTCGAAGCCAAAATTATTGAGGTGTCGTTGAGCGACGGCTTTCAGGCTGGTATCAATTGGGGCACCTTCAGCGCGGGCAACAACAGCCGCTTCAGTGCAGGCACGTTGAACCCGGGTACGACCTTGCGCACCGATGGCGTAATGAGCGCACCGACCACACGAGGCGCAGACGGCTCGATCACCGCCGGTGCCGCGTTTGGCTCGGACCCGGCGCGCCCAGCGGTGACATTCCCCGATCCGCTCGGCGGGTTGACCGCAGGCAGTGCCAGCAGCGCGCTGGCGCTCGGTGCCAATGCTGCGGGCAGTGTGTTTGGTCTGGCGTTGCAGACCAGCAGCTTCGCTGCGCTGCTCAATTTCCTTGAGACGCACGGCAAAGTACAGGTGCTGTCGAGTCCGCGCATTGCGACGATGAACAATCAAAAGGCGGTGCTCAAAGTTGGCACTGACGAATTTTTTGTCACGAACGTCACGACCACGACGACGACATCCGGCACCAACACGATCGTGTCACCGACCATCACTACGCAGCCATTTTTCTCCGGCATTGCGCTCGATGTGACGCCGCAAATTTCGGATGAAAACCAGATCACCCTGCACATTCATCCGTCGGTGAGCCAAGTGAGTGACAAGCCTAAGACGATCAACCTCGGCACACTCGGCAATTTCACCGTGCCGCTGGCGTCGAGCAACGTCAACGAAAGCGACACCATCGTGCGGGTCAACGACGGCAGCATCGTCGCCATCGGCGGGCTGATGCGCCAGACGCAAAACGAAACCCGCTCGCAGGTGCCAGGTGCTGGTGATTTGCCGATCGTTGGCAATCTGTTTCGCAACCGTGCTGAGGGGGTGTCAAAGAGTGAGCTGGTGATCCTGCTCAAAACGTCGGTGATTCAGGGGGATGTATCGTGGCAGCAGCAGGCGCAGGAAGTGGGTGAGCGGATGCAAGCAAACCAGCGTGTACCAGCGCGCAGCGGTGCCAAGCTGGGGGAGTAATCGTGTACGAAGCGCACTTTGGCCTGCGCGAGATGCCGTTTAGCATCACGCCCGATACCAGTTTCGCTTACGCCGGGCGCCAGCATCAAAATGCGCTCAACACGATTCTCGTCGCGGTACGCAATCTCGAAGGCTTTATCAAGATCACCGGCGAAGTCGGCACCGGCAAGACCTTGCTGTGCCGGCGTTTTCTGGCGATGCGCGACGACAACTGTGCCACTGCCTACATCCCGAACCCGTTTCTCGAACCGGCCTCGCTGCTGCTGGCGATAGCGGAAGAATTTGGCATGCCGCTGCCGCCTGATCTGGAGCAGCACCACGTGCATCAGCATTTGACCCAGCGGCTGTTGGGGTTGGCGGCTGAAGGCAAGAAAATGGTGCTGTGCGTGGACGAAGCCCAGGCGATGCCGCTGGAAACACTGGAGACCTTGCGCCTTTTAACCAATCTGGAGACTGAAAAACGCAAGCTGATTCAGGTGGTGCTGTTTGGCCAGCCCGAGCTCGATGTGAAACTGGAAGACCGGCGCGTACGCCAATTGCGCCAGCGCATCACGTTTCAGGTGCAGCTGGGAAATCTGGAAGCGGATGAAGTGGGCAGTTACCTCGATCACCGTTTACACGTGGCAGGCCACGGTGGCGGCGAGGTGTTCAGCCCGCGCGCGGCGCGGGCGCTGTACCGCAGCTCCGGCGGGTTGCCGCGATTGATCAATATCCTCGCACACAAGGCGATGTTGTTGGCGTACGGCGAAGGCGCGTTCCGCGTGGCGGCGCATCACGTCAAGGCCGCCACCGTGGATACCCCCGCAGCCGCGCGCGGCCTGCGCCTGCCACGCTGGCTGGCGATTGGGTTGTCGTTTGTTTCAGCTGCTGGTGCTGCCGGTGCGGCTTGGGCGTTGCTGTCATGAGTGTGATTAACACCATGCTGCAAGACCTGGAGCAGCGCCGGGTCGAGATGGATCGTTCGGGCGCGTACCGGCATGTGCGTGCGTTGCCAATGGCGCGACAAGGGCGGCATCTCAAGACTGCGTTGTTGGCTGGCGCCGGGGTCGCGCTCGCGGCTGCCGCAATCTATTTCGTCGCGGAGTTATGGCGCCGTCAAGCGCAGGTTTCTGCTTCGACAGCCGCTGCGCTGGTTGCACCTGCCAAAAATGGACAAGTAAATGGGCAAGCGTCCGCGCCGTCGCCGTTCCTGTTTTTGTCGGTGAGCCGCGAACTGGTGGAGCGTGAAACATCGCAGCCGGTGGAGGTTCGCGCAAAAGCGTCGACACCGTCCCAGGCTGGGGCGCAGGCACCGGCACTGGTACGAATGCGCGCAGTCTCGCCCGCTACGAAGATTGACCCCGCAGCTTCTTCTGAGATACCGCGAAACCCGGCGCCGGAGCCAGCTCAGACGGCGCAGATCGGGGCGGCGGCGCAAATGAGGGCTTCGCAGTCAGCCATCGAACGTCCGCTTGGCTTGGCTAACCTGCCGTCGTTGCCGCTGCACGAAATCAAACAAGTCAGCCCGCAGCAACGTGCCGAGAGCGAATATCGCCGTGGCAGCGATTTACTCACGCAGGGTCGGCAGCCCCAGGCAATCGATGCGTTCGCGCAAGCGCTGGCGCTCGATGTGGCGCATGATCCGGCGCGTCAGGCGCTGGTGGCAGCATTTTTGCGCAACAAGAACCCGGCCGAAGCGGAGCGACTGCTGCAGGAGCGGCAAGCGCTACAACCGCGAAGCGCGGTATTTGCGATGATGTTGGCACGTCTGCAAGCTGAGCGTGGCGACAACGAGCAGGCGCTCGATACTTTGCGCGCCGGTCAGCCGGTCGCGGGTTCGAACCCGGCTTACTACGCGACGACCGCCGCGCTGATGGCGCGTTTAGGTCAACACGCGGAAGCAATTACGCAGTATCAAAATGCACTGCGCATTGCGCCGCAATCGGGGGTGTGGTGGATGGGCTTGGGGCTGTCGTTTCAGGCACAGGGTAGCCTGGCTGAGGCGCAGGAGGCGTTGCGCCGCGCGCGCGGCAGCGATAATCTACCGGTCGAACTCGCCGCTTTTGTGGATCAGCGGCTCAGGCAACTGCAGTAAACCGCATTGGGTGTGAGGGGCGCACCAGCGATTCCGATGCGCGCCTGGCTCAGTACCCGGCGGCAAACGTCCGGATCCCCGATCCCATGAACTGCACGCCGATGCAGATCAGCATGAACCCCATCATGCCGACGAAGCTGCCTAAAAAATAGGCGAAGAAAGACTTGTGCAACAACAGGTCAACCAGCGCATGCGGGGTCATTGCGCGCTCCGCGCTGATGGGTGTTGATACGCTCTCTGAAGATGCTACTCGCCCGCCTTGATCTTGTGCTCTTTCACCACCTTGGCCCAACGACCGACTTCGCCGCTGATGAATTTGCCTAGGTCGTCGGGTGACGACGCCGCCATCACGATGCCCATCTGGTTGAAACGCTCCTGCACGGCGGGCAGCTTCATCACCTTGACCATCTCGGCATGCATCCGCGCCATGATCGCGGGCGGCACGCCGACGGGCGCCAGCATGCCCCACCAGGCTTCGGCTTCAAAGCCGGGTACGCCAAGTTCAATCATGGTCGGCACCTCGGGCAATTGCGTCATCCGTTTTGGCGAGGTCACCGCGAGTGGACGCAAGCGGCCTGACGCAATGTGCGGCGCCCACAGCGCGTAGGTCGCCATCGTTACCGGCACGTGGCCGGCGATGCCGTCCGACACCAGCGGGCCACCGCCTTTGTAGGGGATATGGGTCCAGTCGGCTTTGAATGGTACTTCGAGCGCGGTCATCGCCAGATGCGCGAGGCTGCCCGAGCCGATAGTGCCGTAGCTGATCGCACCGGGTTTGGCGCGCGCGGCGGTCAGCATCTCGTTGAAGGTCTTGTACGGCGTACCCGAATGCGCGGTGACCACCATCGCGCCTTTGCCGAGCAGCATCACGGGTGCGAGATCTTTGAGCGTGTCGAACGGCATGTTCGGAATCAGGCTCGGGTTGACGCCGTGGGTGTCGAACACCAGTACCCAGGTATAGCCGTCGGCAGGCGCTTTGGCAGCGGCGGCAGTGCCGATCGAACCCGACGCGCCTGAGCGATTGTCGATGATGATGGTCTGGCCAAGCGCGGTCTGCAAGTGCGGCTGGATCAAGCGGGCAATCTGATCGATGGTGCCGCCGGGCGGGAACGGGGCGATGAGTTTGATCGGCTGCGTTGGCCAGGCCGGTGCTTGTGCCTGGGCAGTACCGGCACCGAGTAGCGCTGCGCTGCCTAGTGCCGTGCAAGTCAGCACCGTTTTGAAGAGGTGTCGCAACGAGTGATTCAACATATTTTTGTCTCCGGTAATCGGCCCGAAACCCTTGGTGGGAGCGGGTTTAAAGGGTATTAGCGTTTAGAGATTCTCTATCGCTTTCACCATGTCTTCGAGCGCCTTCTTGGCGTCACCGAACACCATCATGGTTTTGTCCATATAAAACAACTCGTTGTCGAGACCGGCATAGCCTGAAGCCATCGAGCGCTTGTTGACGATCACGGTACGCGCGTTGTGGGTTTCGAGAATCGGCATGCCGAAGATCGGGCTGCCGGGGGTTTTCGCCGCCGGGTTGACGACGTCGTTCGCGCCCAGCACCAGCACCACATCGGTTTGCTTAAAGTCGGCGTTGATGTCTTCCATCTCGAACACCTGGTCGTAGGGAATCTCCGCTTCGGCCAACAGCACGTTCATGTGGCCCGGCATCCGGCCGGCCACCGGGTGAATCGCGTAACGCACTAGCACGCCCTTTTCGCCCAGCTTGTGCGCGAGTTCTTTTAGCGCATGCTGGGCGCGCGACACCGCCAGGCCATAGCCCGGCACGATCACCACGGTCTCGGCGTTGGCCATCATGAAGGCCGCATCGTCGGGTGAGCCGCTCTTGACTGGACGCTGTTCCTGCTTAGCCGTCACGGTGCCGCCGTCTTGTCCGAAGCCGCCCAAGATCACGTTGAAGAACGAGCGATTCATCGCTTTGCACATGATGTACGAGAGGATCGCGCCTGAGGAGCCGACCAGAGAGCCAGCGATGATCAGCATCGAGTTGTTGAGGGAAAAACCGATGCCGGCCGCCGCCCAGCCGGAGTAGGAGTTCAACATCGAGACGACGACGGGCATGTCAGCGCCACCAATCGGGATGATGATCAGCACGCCGAGGATGAAGGCAATGATGGTGAGGATGATGAAAGGCGTCCAGTCTTGCGTAACGGCAAACCAGATGCCGCAGCCGAGCATGGTGAGACCGAGAATGGCGTTGAGCGTATGCTGGCCGGAGAACGTGACTGGCGCGCCTTGAAACACCCGCAGCTTGTATTTGCCCGACAATTTTCCAAAGGCGATCACGCTGCCGGAGAAAGTAATCGCGCCAACGAAGGTGCCGATGAAGAGTTCGATCCGGTTGCCCACTGGCAGTAGGTTCGAGCCTTTGGGCGAGATGCCGAAGGCCGACGGCTCGCCGACCACCGCCACCGCGATGCACACAGCGGCGAGACCAATCATCGAGTGCATGAAGGCAACCAGTTCGGGCATCTTGGTCATCTCGACGCGCTTGGCCATGATGGTGCCCGCAGTGCCGCCAACGAGCAAGCCGCCGAATACATAGACCATGCCGGCGGCTTTGGTGTCGGCCAATTTCACGATCAGCGCGGCGGTAGTAAACGCGGCAAGCGCCATGCCGACCATTCCGAACACATTGCCGCGCCGCGCAGTGGTCGGGTGCGACAGGCCCTTCAGAGCCTGAATAAAAAACACTGACGCGACGAGATAGAGCAGGGTGACGACGTTGATGCTCATTTGTGTACTCCTGCTTTGCCGTCACCCGCAGTGGCGGCGGGCTTATCCTTCTTCTTGAACATTTCGAGCATACGTTTGGTCACCAGAAAGCCGCCGAAGATATTCACTGCGGCAAGCGCCACGGCAGCGGTGCCCATCCAGCGCGAGAGATCGCTTTCCGTCAGCGCAGCAGCGAGCATCGCGCCGACGATGATCACGGCGGAGAGGGCGTTGGTTACCGCCATCAAGGGCGTGTGCAACGCCGGGGTGACAGTCCACACCACGTGGTAGCCGACGTAAATCGCCAGCACGAAGATGATGAGGTTGACGACGGTAGGGGAGATGGTTTCCATGTTCAATCCTGGTTATTTCTTCACGGCTGCGCCAGCTTCAGTCAACAGGCAGGCCGCGACGATTTCGTCTTCCTTGTTGATCGCGAGATTGCCTTCTTTGTCGACAATCAGCTTCAAAAAATCGATCACGTTGCGTGCGTACAGTGCGGACGCATCAAACGGCACCAGCGCGGGGAAGTTGGTAATCCCGATCAGCGTGACGCCGTGCTTGACAACGATCTGGTCTTTTTCAGTCAGCGGGCAGTTGCCACCTTGCTCGGCTGCCATATCGACGATCACCGAGCCAGGTTTCATTGTCTTGACCATCTCTTCGGTGACGAGAACCGGCGCAGGCCGCCCCGGAATCAGCGCGGTGGTGATGACAATGTCGGCCTGCTTGATGCGCTCAGCAATCAGGGTGGCCTGGCGCTTTTTGTAGTCCTCGCCCATTTCTTTGGCGTAGCCGCCCTGGCCCTTGGCGGTTTCTTTCTCGGCGTCGGTGAGCGGCACTTCAATGAATTTCGCGCCGAGCGACTCGACCTGCTCTTTGGTGTCGGGGCGTACGTCGGTTGCTTCGACCACCGCGCCCAAGCGCTTGGCCGTGGCAATCGCCTGCAGACCCGCGACGCCGACGCCCATGATCACCGCGCGCGCCGCTTTCACGGTACCGGCTGCGGTCATGAACATCGGCATCACTTTCGGGTAGTGCGTCGCGGCGGTCAACACTGCCATGTAGCCGCCGAGGTTGGCCTGCGACGACAGCACATCGAGCGACTGCGCGCGCGAAATGCGCGGCGCGGCTTCGAGCGCGAACCCGGTGACGCCCTGCTTGGCCAGCAGTTCGAGGCCCGCCGTGTCGAAGCGATTGAGGGTGCCGATCAGCACCTGGCCGCTTTTCATCTTTGCCACCTCGTCAGCCTGCGGCGGACGCACCTTGAAGAGCATGTCGGATTGCGCGTAGACCGCAGCGCTGCTCACCAGTTGCGCGCCCATCGCAGCGAATTCCGCATCGGGGATATGCGCACCTGCGCCGGCGCCAGTTTCGACCAGCACCTCGTGCTTGCCGGCGATCAGTTTTTTGACCGTTTCAGGCGTCGCGGCGATGCGCGTTTCGCCCGTGCGCGTCTCGCGCAAAATGCCGATTTTCAAAGCGACCTCCAGAGCGCGCCGTACGGTTTTCGCACGGCGCTAAGTTGACCTCGTCAGAAGGGTCAGAGTATAGCCGTTTGACCTCGCGATTTGCTTGATTCGCACGGGTAATAAAGACGTGCCTGCGCCGTTATTACCGGCCCGGTTGGCGGCGTAAAATCGGGTAATGAATTTTCGTTCTAAAACCGGTCAATCCGATGCTGGCCGCGCGATGGCACTTGCGCAGCGCTGCGCCAGCCGCCGCAGTGGACCGCGCGCGTGGCTGGCGGCGGCTCTGACGCTGTCGGCGCTGGCAGTACATGCGGCAGTCGACGCCGAAGAACAGGTGGAAATTTGCTTTAACTATGGTTGCAGCCGCACTGAAGAAGTGGTGTTCACCAGCGCTGATTTCGAGTTGGTGCAGACTTGGCTCGGCGCGCCCGCATCGGCCGCCGAGGAGCGCTTGCGGATAGGCCGCGCGATGGCGATTCTGTACGTCGCTGCCGCGCGCACGACGCCGATTTGGCGCGACCGTGGCGGCAATTTTCCGCATGATCCCGAAGATCATATTGGCGTGATGGACTGCATCGACCATTCGATCAATGTGACACGATTTTTGGCGCTGCTGGAGCGGCGTGGTCTGCTGCGTTTTCACGATGCCGCGCCGCGGCTCAGGCGGGTGCGTTATTTGCTCGATCATTGGGCCGGCCAGATCGTCGAGCGTGCGACCGGCGACAGCTACGCGGTCGATGCCTGGTATTTCGATCACGGTGTACCAGCTCTGGTGCTGCCAGTGGCGCGCTGGCGCAGCTTTTCCGATCCGTGGGATTTGTGAGAGATTAACGGTGAGCGCGCGATGAGCAGCATCGTGATCGGCATGTCCGGCGGGGTTGACTCGGCCGTCGCTGCGCTATTGTTGAAGCGCGCCGGGCATCATGTCACCGGTTTGTTCATGAAGAACTGGGAAGACGATGACGACGGCGAATACTGCTCGACGCGCGAAGATCTGGTTGACGCGGCGGCAGCGGCAGATGTGATCGGGATCGACTTCGAGGCAGTCAACTTTGCGGCCGAATACAAAGATCGCGTGTTCGCCGATTTTTTGCGCGAGTACGGTGCCGGGCGTACGCCCAACCCCGACGTGCTGTGCAATGCCGAGATCAAGTTCAAGGCGTTTCTTGATCATGCGGTCAAGTTAGGCGCGGAGAAAATTGCCACCGGGCATTACGCCGGCGTGCGCGAGGTGCGCGCGAGTGCCGCTAGTGGGGCAGGTGAGACAGGTGGGACAGATGGGACAGATGGGACAGTTGGCACTGGCGAGAGCGGTGCCGCGAGTTCGTTCCAACTGCTGCGTGCCGCTGATGCCAGCAAAGACCAAAGTTATTTTTTGCATCGCCTGAATCAAGCGCAGCTGTCGCGCGTGCTGTTCCCGCTCGCAGAGATCAACAAGACCGAGGTGCGCCGGATTGCCGCCCTGGCCGGGCTGGGCAATCACGCGAAAAAAGATTCGACCGGCATCTGTTTTATTGGCGAGCGGCCGTTTCGCGAGTTTCTCAATCGCTATTTGCCGAAGCAGCCCGGCGCAATGCTCGACGAAAACGGCAAGACCATCGGCGAGCATATCGGCCTGATGTTCTATACCATCGGTCAGCGTAAAGGCATCGGCGTCGGCGGCAAAAAGACCGGCTCAGGCGAGCCGTGGTTTGTCGCCCAAAAAGACGTGGCGGCGAACACCATCACCGTCGTGCAAGGGCATGCGCACCCGTTGTTGCAAGCGCGTGGCTTGCACGCGGCGGATGCGAGCTGGGTCGCGGGCCACCCGCCTGCTGCGCACTCGTATGGCGCGAAGACGCGCTACCGCCAGACCGACGCGGTCGCGTATTTTGGTGCGGGCGGCGAGGGTTCCTTGAATTTCTCAAATCCCGGCGACACCACCGGGGCTGTGGCTGGCAGCAGCAGCGACGCGAATGAATTTGTTCTGCGCTTTGACGCGCCGCAGTGGGCGGTGACGCCAGGGCAGTCTGCCGTGGTGTACGACGGCGATGTGTGTCTCGGGGGCGGCATCATTGCCGCCGCTGCAGCCTAAGCTTTAGGAGCAGTGTCGGCGAACGACGCCCGCAACGCCAGCTTGTCAGCCAGCTTGGCGAGGTTGGGATACTGTTTTTTCCAGTCGATTTGCGGAAAACGAAAATCGAGATAGCCAAGCGCGACACCGGTGGCGATGTCAGCCAGGCTGAAGGTATTGGCCGAGCACCAAGGCTTGTCGCCGAGGCCGCGCGAGGTCGCTGCGAGGCCTTGATCGACCTTGTTTAAATGACGCTTGATCCAGTCGGCGCTTTGCAGTTTTTTGTCGCGCTGCGCTTCGAGGCGCGCGGCGATCGCGGCGTCGCAAATGCCGTCGGCCAAGGCTTCCCAGCAACGGACTTCGACGCGGGCCCGGCCAGAGGCCGGAATCAATTTGTTCACCGGGTTGACGGTGTCGAGGTATTCCACAATCACGCGCGAATCAAACACGGCGCCGCCGTCTTCCATCACCAGTGTCGGGATTTTCCCCAGCGGGTTGAATTCCGGCACCTTGGTCGCGGCGTCCCACGGGTTGTCGAGTACGAATTCGTAGTCAATCCGTTTCTCCGCCATCACGATGCGGGTTTTGCGCACGTAGGGGCTGGTGAGGGCGCCGATGAGTTTCATGCTGGCTATTTTTCTCGATTGTTTGAAGCGTTGGCGGGACGAAATTCAAGACGATTATATCATCGCGATTTTCGGCTTTTCAGAGGGTAAAATGCCTGCCGACGCGTCCGTTCCTTGTACTTCTCATTCGCCTGCTTGATTCAAATCGCCATGCCTACCGCACTCACCGCCCTGTCCCCGCTCGATGGTCGTTATGCGGCCAAACTCGACCCGTTGCGACCGTATTTGTCCGAATACGCGCTGTTGCATCACCGCGTGTTTGTCGAAGTGGCGTGGCTTAAGGCGCTCGGGCGCTCCGGGTTCAAAGAGCTGCCGCCATTCACCGACAGCGTGCAGAGCGATCTGCACAACATGGTGGCTGGGTTCAGCGAGGCGGATGCCGAACGGATCAAGGAGATCGAGTCCGGCATCAACCACGACGTGAAATCGGTTGAGTACTGGATGAAGGAAAAGCTGGCGGCCAATCCAGACTTCGCCAAGGCGGGAGAATTCATCCACTTCGCCTGTACGTCCGAAGACATCAACAACCTCGCCTACTCGGTGATGCTCAATGCCGCGCGCGACAAGGCGATTTTGCCCAAGTTGGCCGAATTACAGGAAAAACTGCGCGCGCTGGCGCATGGTTTCTCCGAAGCTCCGATGCTCGCTCGCACCCACGGCCAGCCGGCCACGCCGACCACCGTCGGTAAGGAAGCCGCCAACGTGCTGATGCGCTTAAAGCGCGCCACCGCCAAGTTTGAAGCGGTAGAGCTGCAAGGCAAGCTCAATGGCGCGACCGGTAACTACAACGCCCATTACGCCGCGTTTCCCGATTTTGACTGGGAAAAATTGGCACGCGAGGTGGTCGAAAATATGGGGCTCTCGTTCAACACCCACACCACGCAGATCGAGCCGCACGATACCTTCGCCGAATACTTTGATGCGCTCGCGCGGATCAATACGATTTTGCTCGACTGGTGCCGCGATGTCTGGGGCTACATTTCGGTGGGCTATTTCAAGCAGCGGCCGAAGGCCGGTGAGGTCGGCTCATCGACCATGCCGCACAAGGTCAACCCGATTGATTTTGAAAACGCCGAGGGCAATCTGGGGTTCGCCAACGCGATCCTTAAACATTTGTCGGAGAAGCTGCCGCTATCGCGCTGGCAGCGCGACCTGACCGACTCCACTGTGATGCGCAATGTCGGCGTCGCGCTCGGGCATAGCCTGTTGGCGTGGGACTCGGTGTTGCGCGGCATGGGCAAGCTCGAAGTGAACGAGGCGCGTCTCGAAGAGGATCTTGAAGCCAATTGGGAAGTGTTGGCCGAGCCGGTGCAAACCGTGATGCGCCGCCACGCCGTGCCGAACGCGTATGAGCAGTTAAAAGAACTCACCCGCGGTCGCGCGATTTCAAAAGAGTCGTTGCGCGAGTTCATCGGCAAACTCGACATTCCAATCGAAGACAAACGCCGCCTCGCCAAGCTGACGCCGCGTACCTATCTTGGCCGCGCGGCCGCTCTGGCGAAGCGCGTTTGAAGCAGAGACGGAGACTGCGGCTGTGAGCCGGTGCGCGCTCCTCTGCATCTGCGGGCTGAGCGCCGCACTGGCGGCGACGGCAGGTTTTTCGCAAGACGATGCCAAGCCGAAATCCCTTGGTGCGAGCCAATCTACATCCCCAAGCCATCGCGCCGATAGCCTGATCACGCGACCCCCGGTGCGTGAAGGCGATGAGTGGGTTTACCGGCGCTTTTCCGGCACTGACAGTGTGCTGTTGCGCCAGCGGGTTGCGGCGGTCACCGAGCAAGGCATTTCCCTGCGTACCGAACAAGCTGGCTCGATTGACCTCAACACCGCCGTGTATAACCGCGAATGGGGATTGCTGGGCAGTGGTTACAACGACTATCTGCCCGCCCTTGGCTACTACGCGTTCTCGCTTTACCCGGGCAAGCGCTGGCGCATCGACTCGCAGGTGAGCAATTTTGGCGCGGGACAAAAAAGCCGCATCAGCGGCGAAGGTGCAGCGCAGGGGTTCGAGGAGATCACGGTGACGGCTGGACGCTTCACTGCGTTAAAGATTGAGATCGAGATCGAAATCACCGATCCGGGTGATCCGGCCCGGGTGGTGCGCGTCAAGGAAACCCACTGGTATGTGCGTGAAGTGATGCGGCCGGTGAAGGTGGTGTCGGTCACGCAACTGGCGACCGAGGCCGCGCGCACCGAAACGATTGAGCTGGTGAGCTACCGTTTCGAATAGTGTGCGCGTGGCGCGTCGCTGAAAATCTGCCCTGCCAAAAATCTAGGTCGGCTAAAAATCGAGATGAATGCCGACCTGTATGGCGCGCCCGCCGAGCGGCACACGATCGCGCAAAATTGAAGTCGCAGCGCGCGCCTCGCGATTGCCCAGATTGGTGGCTTTGACCCACGCCATGATGCGCGTCGGCCCAACGCTGAAACGATAGCTGCCCGATGCATTGACGATGGTGTAGCCAGCAGTCGGGTTCTCGCCAGTGGGTACGCGGGTTTGCGCGGCAGTGCGGGTGCCTTCGAGCTTCACGCTCCAGCCACCGGTTGCATAGTTGAGGCCCGCACCGAAGCGGTTGGCCGGAATGCGAGGAAGGGGTTCGCCGGTCGCCAGATTGGTCGCGCTCACGCTGTCGGCCTTGACTTCAAGGTATAGCGTACCCGAACGCTCCATCAAGCGCACGCGCCCTTCGGCTTCGAAGCCAGCCAAGCGCGCCGGTGCCTGGCGAAACCGGAACTCACGAAACTCGCCGGCCGCATTGAGGGTGCCGTTGGCATCGCGATTCTGGGCGGTTGAGAAGCCGGTGATGTAATTGTCGAAGCGGGTGCGGTAGGCCGAGAGTGAGGCCGAATGCGCGCCCGCTTTCCATTTCACGCCGGCATCGAGCGCGGTGGATTTTTCCGTGCTGAACGCGGCGTTGCCGATCTCGTAAGTGCCGGTGGCGGCGTGCGGGCCATAGGCAAATAGCTCGGAGTAGGTCGGCGCGCGTTCGGTGCGCGACAAATTAGCGGTCAGCCCCAAATTTGTGCTCAATCCAAATAGCCCGACCGGATAAAACGCGCCGAGCGAATGGCTTGCCGCATTGAAATTTCTTGATTGATCATTCGGAAACCGCGATGCGCCGGTGGCGGCATCAAGCAGCGCAGGAGCGGCGTCGGCCTTGATCGCGGTACGTTCATAGCGCGTGCCGAAGTTGAGCTTGCCCGCACCTACCGCCAATTCTTCAAACAGATAGAGCGCGTTCGTGCTGGTGAGAGTCGGCGGAATAAATGCCTCGTCGCCAAGAGCGGAAAACCGGCTTTTGCCAGTCTGCATGCCGAACGCGCCCTTGAGCGACACGCCACCGAACAAGGCGATGGAACGGTGCGTCGCATCGACCCGCATCTCGTAACCTTGGTTCAGAAAATTGGTGCCGACGATGCCACTGTTGATTTCGCGATGCACGTAGTCGGTATAGCCGCCTTTGAATTTGATGCTGGAGATGAAGCCGGTGAGTTCTCGCACTTCAGCGCCCAGATCGTAACGGTCGCTGTGCAGATCAATCCGCACATTGCGCTCGGCCGGTGAGCCGTAATTGATCGAGTGGTTGGTGTACGACAGCCCGGCATAGCCTTGGTCCCAGGTGAGCGAGCCGCCGAGCGCGCCGCCATCGGTCTGCGACGAGGTGTTGGGCACGCGGCCAAACGGTTGATCGAGATTCGCCGCATCGGCGGCGCGCTGGCGCGCCGAGCGGGCAAAGCCGGGAACCTTCAAGTCCGAGGTTTGGCGTGAATACCCCTCGGCATGCAGCGCCAAGCGGCCATTACCGGCCTCGATCAGCGCGCCGATGCCGCGCTCCGACTCGGCGCCGCCGAAGCGTGAGTTAACCGTGCCCTGTGGCCCGATGATGGCTTTTTCCGGAATCCGGTTGGTGATCACGTTGACCACACCGCCGACTGCCGAGCCGCCGTAAAACAGCGCAGCCGGGCCGCGCACCACCTCGATCCGCTCGACGCCGAGCGGCTCCACTGGCACTGCGTGATCGGGTGAAAGCGCGGAGGCATCCATGGTGCCAGTGCCGTTTTGCAAAATCCGCACGCGGTCGCCGTCGAGCCCCCGAATGATCGGGCGGCCGGCGCCGGGGCCGAAGTAGGTCGACGACACGCCGGGCGTGTGGCTCAAGGTCTCGCCGAGCGAGCCTTGGGCGCGCAGTTGAATGTCCGGCGATTCGAGCGTAGACGCCGGCGTGACCTGTTGAAACAAATTGCTGCCAAGGGGATTGCCGGTGACGGTAACGGTCGGTGGCGGCGCGTCCGAGTGCAGCACCTGCGCGGTAGCGGGTGGGACGGTGGACGCGAATAGCAGAGTTGATACAAATGCCGCATGCGGCATGCAGTTGGTACGCATGGTTTGCTCCTGAAAATCCAATTGGGCCACCGGTGCGGGCGCACTGGCAGGCAAGACTGCGGATCAGGAGTAGGCGGGCGGAGCGCGCGAGGCGTAGGGAAGGGCGAGAAGCGGCGTGCGGCCCGCAGCCGGAGCCGCGTGCGGCGTTACCGGCAGCGACGCAGACTGCGGAACCGGCAAGGCCGCACAGGCAGCATCGGCAGAAGCCTCGAACGCGATACAGCAATCGTGGCGCACGTCGCTCTGCGCGTGCCCGCCGATTTTCGCCAGATCATGGGTGAAGCCGTGCGCCCACACAGCATGCTGTGCCAGCAGCAGTGCGGCGGGCAATAGCCAGCGCAACATCAGACGGCCAGACAGGAGATGGTTCATGCGATGCATAAGAATCGAGTATACGCGAGCGCAAAAATGTTATTCTGAGAATTGGAATAAACCGGTGTGCCGGTTCGTTTATCGTCCGACGGGTCGCTCCCGTCGTTATTTTCTTAACCTCAAGGAGGCTTCATGAAGACAGTGTTGATGGCTGCTGCTGTGGTGGCGGCATTTGCAGCGGGTGCGGCGCAAGCTCAAGTGCCGGCTGAGCGTTCGGTCAAGTATCGTCAGGGCGCGTTGACGGTGATGTCGGTGCATGTGGGCCGTCTCGGCGCGCATGCCAAGGGCGCGACCACCATGACTCCGGCGCAGCTTGAGCAGTCGGCGCAGGTGGTGCATGACATGGCGATGGTGGCTTACGACGGCTTCCTCGAAGGTACCGAGCAATCCAAGGGCACCAAGGCCAAGCCGGAAATCTGGAAAGAATGGGCCAAGTTCAAGGAAATGCAGGTCAAGCTCCAAGGCGAAACGCCGAAGCTGCTGGCGGCTGCGAAAGCCAACGATGTGAAGGCGATTCAAGCGGCGCTGGGTGGCGTTGGCGGTTCGTGCAAGACCTGCCACGATGCATATCAGGCGAAAGACGTGATTCAGTAACGAAGCTTCAGTCGCAAACAAAAAGGCCGGGTTGATCCCGGCCTTTTTGTTGGTACTTGGTAGGCGGTACCGTTTGCTGGTGCCGCGCCGCCTGCTGCGCCGCACGCGCTTGCCTTGAACTGCCGCTTCGAATTCGCTACTTTGTCAGCAGCTTGACGCCGTAGTTGACTAGCCAATACACCACTGCCGCACACACCGCGAGCAGGACAATCGCCAAAGAACCGCTCCCAGAGCGGCTCTCCGGCACATTGCCGGTGAGTTTTTTGATGCCGGTGAGCATCGGGACGATCAAGTTGACCTTCTTGTAAAACAGGTAAAAGAAAATCGCCCCCATGTGGAGGAAGAACAAGGCGATGAGAATTTTCTCGTTGAACTTGTGCCAGCCGGTAATTTTGTCCGACATCTCCTTGCCGACCCAAGCCGAAAACGGCCCTTCGAACAAGATGTCGTCATTGACGAACAAGCCGGAGACCGCCTGAAACAGCAGGGCTGCGAGCATCCCGACGACCGACAGTGCGCCCATTGGGTTGTGCCCCACCGTGGTGTCGTGATCGCGTTTGAACATGGTCTTCAAATAAGCGATCACCTTGCCGGGGCCGGTGATGAAGTTGAGAAACCGCGCGTGGGTGCCGCCAACAAAGCCCCAGACGATACGGAACAGCAGCAGCGCCAGGATGCCGTAGCCACAGTAGGAGTGATAGACCATCGCGTTGCCGCCGATTTTGACGGTGGCGATGGCACCGATCATTAGCAGTACCAGCGACCAGTGGAACACGCGGACGCCAATATCCCAAACCTTGACGTCGGTGGCGGCGGATTGCTGCGTTGAGTCTTGGGTCATGGGCTTGCTCCGTGTTTTTAGACCGCAGTGCTACACCGCAGTGCTATACAACCGCGCCATCGTTATCAACCTTCGCTTTGGGCGCTGCGATCAAGTCTTCGCGCTTGACGCCGAGCCACATCACAATCGGGCTGGCGACCAGCACAGACGAGTAAATACCAAACAGAATGCCGATGGTCAAGGCCAGTGCGAAGAAATGCAGGGTCGGGCCACCGAGAAACAACATTGACGTGACCATCATCTGGGTGCAGCCGTGGGTGATGATGGTGCGCGAGATGGTGCCGGTGATCGCGTGGTTGATCACTTCTGGCACGGTGAGGCCGCGCCGTTTGCGGAAGGTCTCGCGCACCCGGTCAAACACCACCACCGACTCGTTCACCGAGTAGCCCAGCACCGCCAGCACCGCCGCCAGCACCGAGAGCGAGAACTCCCACTGGAAAAAAGCGAAGAAGCCCAAGATGATGATGACGTCGTGCATGTTGGCGATGATCGCTGCGACCGCGAACTTCCACTCGAAGCGAAATGCCAAGTAGATCATGATGCCAACGCAGACCAAGAGCAGCGCGAGCGCGCCATCGGCTGCCAGCTCTTTACCGACCTGTGGGCCGACGAATTCGACCCGCATCACCTTGCCGCCCGGGCCGCCCTTGGCGAGCGCCAGCGCAGTGAATTTATCGGCGTCGAATACTTCTTTTTTGGTTGACTCGTCGACCTTGGTCAGCGCCGGGTTGCTGGCGTCTTTCAGGGCCAGGCGGATCATCACGTCTTTTGAGGTGCCGAAGTTTTGTACCTGTGGTTCGTGGACGCCCGCCTTGTCGAGCGCATTGCGGATGCCTTCGAGGTCGGCCGCTTGTTCGTAGCGCGCCTCGATCACCACGCCGCCGGTGAATTCAATTGAAAAATTGAGGCCGCGGGTGACCAGAAAAACGACGGCAAGGAGAAAGGTGACCAGCGAAATCACGTTGAACGCCAGCGCGTGCTTCATGAACGGGATGTCGCGCCGGATGCGGAAAAATTCCATGATGGTGTCCTCAGATGATCTGACAGTAATTCTGCGGGCGCTTATCTCGCGGCAGGTTTGGGCAGCGCAGCTTGCGCCAGCTTCGCGCCGGACTTGGCCACGGTGGCAGATGCGGCGGCCGATGCGGCACCGGTCAGCGCCACGGCGTCACCGGGTTCTGCCGCAGGTTTCCATACCTGCCCGATCAACACGCTCTCAAGCTTGCGGCGCGAGCCGTAGAGCAGATTCACCATGCCGCGCGACACCACCACTGCCGAGAAAATCGAGGTCAAAATGCCGAGGCAATGCACCACCGCAAAACCGCGAATCGCGCCGGAGCCAAAAATCAGCAGCGCCAGACCGGCGATCAAGGTGGTGATGTTGGAGTCGAGAATCGTGCCAAAGGCACGCTCGTAGCCCGCCGCAATCGCCGCCTGTGGCGGCGCGCCACCGCGCAACTCCTCACGAATACGCTCATTGATCAGCACGTTGGCGTCAATTGCCATCCCCAGTGCCAGCGCGATAGCGGCGATGCCGGGCAAGGTTAGGGTTGCTTGCAACAGCGAGAGCAGGGCAATCAGGAGCAACAGATTGACCGCCAGCGCCGCCACCGAGATCGCGCCGAACATCAAGTAGTAGAAACACATAAACACGGCGATGGCGGTAAAGCCATAGAGCGTCGAGTAGAAGCCCTTTTTAATATTGTCGGCACCGAGCGAAGGGCCGATGGTGCGCTCCTCGACAATCTCCATCGGCGCGGCCAGCGCGCCCGAGCGCAACAGCAGTGACACATCGGCTGCTTCTTGCGGCGTCATGCGGCCGCTGATCTGCACCCGGCCACCGCCGATTTCCGAGCGGATCACTGGTGCGGTGACGACTTCGCCTTTGCCTTTTTCGATCAGCAAAATCGCCATTCGTTTGCCGATGTTGTCGCGGGTTAAATCCTTGAAAATGCGCGCGCCTTGGCCGTCGAGGGTCAGGTGAACGGCGGCTTCGGAGGTTTGATTGTCAAAGCCCGGCTGGGCGTCGGTCAAACGGTCGCCGGTCAGCATCACTTGCTTGCGCACGGCGATCGGAACGCCGCCTTTTTCGCTGTATTTCTCGCAGCCGAACGGCACGTTGCCGGCGGCCATTGCCGAGGCTTCTTCGGGCGACTCGCAAACCATGCGCAGTTCAAGCGACGCGGTGCGGCCCAAAATCGCTTTCACCTGCGCCGGGTCTTGCACGCCCGGCAACTGCACCACGATACGGTCGATGCCCTGCTGTTGAATCACCGGCTCGGCCACACCAAGCGCGTTGATGCGGTTGTTAAAGGTCGTGATGTTTTGTTTGATCGCTGACTCTTGCACGCGCTTTTCCGACTCCAGCTTGATCGTGGCGGATAACCGCAGCTCACCACCATCGACGCCATCGGCCAGCGCCACGTCGGTGAGCGCATCGGAGATCGCATTGCGCGCTTGCGTGCGCGTTGCTTCGTCGCGAAACTTGATTGTCACGGTGTTGCCTTGACGATCCATGCCGGCGTGGCGGATGTTTTTATCCCGCAGCAGGGTACGCATGTCGCCGTTGAGCGAGTCGAGTTTTTTCGATAACGCCGCCTTCATGTCCACCTGATAGAGAAAGTGGACACCACCGCGCAAGTCAAGACCGAGATACATCGGCAATGCGTGCAGCGACGACAGCCACTTCGGCGAGTTCGACAGCAGGTTCAACGCCACCGTGTAGCTCTCGTCGCCCTTCTCCGGGTTGAGCGCTTTCTCGACGATGTCTTTGGCTTTGAGCTGGGTATCGGTGTCTTTGAAGCGTGCCTTCACGCTATTGGCGTCAAAGAAGATACCGGTGGACTCGACCTTCGTATTCTTTAATGCCTCTTCGACGCGCGTCCGCACGGCGTCGTCGATCTTGATCGTCGCCTTCGCGCTCGACACCTGTACCGCTGGCGCTTCACCGAAGAAATTGGGGATCGTATAAAGGAAGCCCCACACCAGCGCGATGCCGATCAGGATGTACTTCCATAAGGGGTAGCGGTTCATGTTGCCTTTCCGGCGCGCCTCAGCGATGTCTGCCGAGGCCGCCGTAATCGCAGTGGCTTGGGCTGCGTGGCACCACAGGTGGCGCAGCGCCGCAGCTCAAGTGGTGCAATTGCTTAGATGGATTTGATCGTGCCTTTGGGCAGCAGGGTTTGCACCGCGCCACGCTGCACCATGATGTGGGCGTTGTCGGCGATTTCAACCGTGATGTAGGCGTCGCCCGCTTTGACGATCTTGCCGAGGATGCCACCGGCCGTGATGATTTCGTCGCCCGCCTTGAGCGCATCGACCATCGACTTCGTCTCTTTTTGCCGCTTCATCTGCGGGCGGATCATCATGAAATACAGCAGCACGAACATGAGGACAATCGGCAACAAGCCAAGCAGCCCGTCACCAGCGCCAGCACCGCCTGCGCTTTGCGCATATGCATTC
>JAYVSR010000006.1:0-4267 GCA_043775155.1 Burkholderiales bacterium
ACGGTCGCACATGTCGTCGAACGCGATTTTGGCTTCGCCGAGAAAATCCATCAGCGACGGGCCGGTGGGACTCAAGCTGGCGAACACGAAGCCGCGATAACTGTCGACGCGCGCGGCGGCCTTGACGTTGCAATCCGGGTTGTCGCGCGTCATGCGCGTGCCGTCGTAGCCTTTCATCAGCGGAATCGCTTCGAGCTTGCCGTCGAGTTGAAAACTCCAGGCGTGATACGAGCAGACGAAATTGCTGCCGGTGTTGCCGTGCGTCGCCCCGCACAACTGCACGCCGCGATGCGGGCAGCGGTTGTGCAGCACGCGAATCTTCATGTCTTTGCCGCGCACCATCACCATCGGCTGGCGGCCGATTTGCAGGGTGTAGTAGTCGCCCGGTTTTTTGACTTGCGACTCGTGGCCGCAATAGACCCAGATTTTCTCGAAGATGTTTTCGACTTCGCGGTCGAAGATGTCTTGGCTGGTATAGGCCAAGCGGTGAACGCGGTCGGGTTCGACCAGTTTGGCAAGGTCAAGTGATTGCATGGGAGTCCTCGGAAGATGTCGCGCAAATCGCGGTGGGCCCGCAGTGAGCCCGCAGTGGGCCCGCGGTGAGCCCGACAGCGGGCGCAACAGAGCAAGATAGTAACGAAAACAATCTCGGCTGTGCGCTCTGGCACAATTCCCTATTGCCCAATACCTGCTGACGACAATGAACCCCACGCAACAATTGCACGCTCTCGGCCAAAGCCTGTGGCTCGACAACATCACCCGCGATCTGCTCACCAGCGGGACGTTGAAGCGCTATATCGGCGAGCTCGCAGTCACCGGTCTCACATCAAACCCCAGCATCTTCGACAAGGCGATTGGCGAATCGAGTGCCTACGACGCCGCGATTCGCAACCCAACGGCGGCAGGTAAATCAGACGAGGAATTGTTCTTCGATCTGGCGCTCGAAGACCTGACCCAAGCCGCTGACTTGTTTCGCCCGATTCACACGGCGACGCAGGGCGTAGACGGCTGGGTCTCGCTCGAAGTGTCGCCGCTGTTGGCGGCGGATACCCAAGGCACGATAGACGCAGCGATTCGCCTGCATCGCGCCGCCGCGCGCCCCAACCTGTTCATCAAGATTCCCGGCACGCCCGAAGGCATTCCGGCGATTGAAGCGGCGATCTTTGCCGGCGTGCCGGTCAACGTGACGCTGCTGTTTTCACGCGCGCAATATCTGGCAGCGGCCGAGGCTTATGTGCGCGGCATTGAGCGCCGGGTGGCGGCGGGTCTCGATCCAAAAATTGAGTCAGTCGCGTCGCTGTTCATCAGCCGTTGGGACGCTGCCGTGAAAGCGCAAGTGTCAGCGGAACAGCAAAACCTTCTCGGCATTGCCGTCGCTACGCGCAGCTACAAGGCGTATCGCGATTTGTTCGCGTCCGCGCGCTGGCAAGCGCTGGCGCGCGCCGGTGCGCGTCCGCAGCGCCTGCTCTGGGCCAGCACCGGCACCAAAGACCCGGCTGCGCCCGACACGCTGTACATCGAAGCATTGGCCGCGCCCGATACGGTGAACACGATTCCGGAGAAGACCCTGCTGGCGTTTGCTGATCATGGCAAAGCGGAGACGGTGATGCCGGTGGATGCTTCGACTGCCAATGCGTTCGTGGCGGCATTGAGCCGGCTGGGAATTGACGAAGACGCGCTGGCGGCGCGCTTGCAGAGCGAGGGTGCCGATGCGTTCTTGGCGTCGTGGGCGTCGCTGATGGCGCGGATTGCGCAGAAGCGGGTGGGCGTTTAGCGCGCCAGGATCACCGCTTCTTTGCGGCCATATCGATGGCTGCGGTGATCGCGGCCAGTGGCAGTACCAGCTTGAGCGGGTCATCCTGCAGGCGTACAGCGCCGAAGCGCTCGTACCAGATCGCGGCTTGTTCGTGCTTGGCATCAATCGCCAGCGCGACGCCGCCGATTTGCGCAGCCACCGCGAGTGCGCGGGCGCCCGCCGCAAGCAAGAGTTCACCGCCCAGGCCTTTGCCCTGCATCGAACGGTCTATCGCCAGGCGTCCAAGCCGAAATACTGGCACCTCGTAGCGACCCAGTTTTTTTGTCAGGCCCGCTGGCACCCGGGCAAATTCGATGGCACCGGGGCTAATACTGTAGTAGCCCAGCACGCGGGCCGGCTCGGTGTTGTTCGTTGCAATAAAGGTCTTGGCGCCACCCGATTCGTGATTCTGGCGGGCGTAGTTGTGCAAATAGCGGTTTAACTCTGGCGTACCGCAGTCAAACGTTTTGCGGTCATGATGGCGACCGATCGCCGCTTCGCGCCAGGCATGGGTGGCGCTCACGCTTTGGCGCGGCGGCGCGCAGCGGCAACCAGCGCGGGTGCCGGTTTTGGCGGGTGCTCCAGCAGGTGCAACACCCGCTCGGTATCGCGCCGCGACAGCACGATTCGCTCAGCCTGATTGACGACTTCTTGAGCGCTGGGCAGCACCATGCGCATAATGAAGCTGGTGACATCAAGGCGCTCGTGGGCGGCAGCTGCTGCGAGCAGGCGCTTTTCGTCCTGCGTGGCTCGAAGTTCTATGCGGCTGTCCCGCACTGCGGTGGTTGCAGACATGAAAGCCCTTAATTGACGAGAATGAATTGACGAAAATGGAACTGCACGGATGGTATCCGTACATTATTTTAGTGTCAATGTTTCTGAAACATTTTGGTTCTGGAAAAGTTCGATCTGGCATCGAGAGACTCACTTGCCGGATAAATTGCGCGGCAAGACGTCGATGCGCAACAAGTCGCGCCGCTGCTTGTAGGGCGCGAGGCGCTCGCGGCAACAGGCGCGCAGTTGGTCGTCGCTGGCCTCGCGACGCAGCACGAATTGCCACCGGCACCGGGCTTGTTGTCGACGATCACCTGCTGCCTGAAACTGTCGGAGAGCTTTTGCGCGACCAGGCGCGCCATCAGGTCGGTCGCGCGGCCGGCCGGGTAAGGGACGACCAAGCGCAACGGCTTGGCCGGGAAACTCTGCGCGAACAAGGGCGGCATCGTTAAAACCGCCAGAAGAAAAAAACGTTGCATCCTGCCCCCTAAAATCGGCCTAGAACCGCTGCCACCAAGGGTTTTAGGGTTTTGACTAAGGACTCAGGATTGCACCAAGCTCCCCGATTTGTGCGTGTGGAGCCAGGATGGATGCAGCCACGTTCAGCCGGTCATGCCTTCAAGCAGCTGCATCGGATCGCAGCGGAGAAGCCGCGCTCAGTTTTTTCTCAAGTCTGCAACCAATCCGGCGAGGCCCGCCACCAGCATCACGATGCCGCCGACCAGCATCCAGATCGCCCTGTCGGTCGGCGCGCCGGTGAGAAATCGCGAGACGTCGGAGCTGACCGAGTTCATCGCGTTGACTCCGAAGATGGTGAGCAGGATGCCGCCAGCGAGCAGCGCGATCGCGAGTGCTTTGATCATGATCACAGCGGCCTGCGCCCGCTGATCACCCGCAGCAGCACCACCACGACGGCGATCACCAGCAAAATGTGAACAAAGCCTCCTATCGTGTAGGAGGTGACTAGGCCCAAGGCCCACAAGATGATGAGTACAACAGCGATGGTGTAAAGCATGATGGATTCTCTTTCAGGTGAGGTGGGATTCGGTACGCTCGAGTATCGGCGTTCCGGCTTGCGGTTTACGATTTGCCGAAGCGCGCCTTGGCTTCAGTCTTACAACGATCTTCGGCATCGCCGACAAAGGCATCGTACTTTTCTTTCGCCGCAGCGCCGTCGATGCTTGCCACTATGCGCCTCCGTCAACCCCGGCTCTGTGCGCTGTCGCACCCACATCGATAAATTTGCGGCTGACGCCATGGCGTCAATGGCCGAGCAACTCGCCGGCGGGTTTGAGCGACTCAACCCGGTCGCAGATCACCTTGGCGATGGCCAACAGGGGCGCGCCCAGCAGCATGCCGGCGACGCCCCAGAGCCAGCCGAAGAACAACAGCGCGATGAACAGCACGGCGGCATTGACGCGCGCGTAGCGGCTTTGCAGCCAGGTCGTGAAACCCTGACTGATGATGCCGGCCACCAGGAGCGCCGTACCGGCCACGGCTGCGGCCTGCGCCAGTGTTCCGAACTGGAGGAAGGCGGCAATGCCGGCGGCAACCGCCAGCAGCACGGTGCCCAGATAGGGTACGAAGTGCAGCACGCCGGCGAATACCCCCCAGACGCCGGCCTGCTCCAGCCCCAGTGCTTCAAACGCGAGCCACGTGCCGATGGCCACCAGTGTGTTGGTGGTAAGCATCACAAAC
>JAYVSR010000007.1:0-15909 GCA_043775155.1 Burkholderiales bacterium
ACCGGGCCTGCCAGTTCACAATGCACGGTGCCGACGCCCTGGAGCGGAAACCAGTGGCAACCGAGCGCGGCGACCAGTTGCTCCACGCTCACCCGGTCACCGCCAATCACGCATTCGTCAGCGGTGTTGACGATCAACACGTAGACCCGGTGCAGGCTGCCCGTGCCACCCGTGCCAGCCGTGCCAGCCGCTCCAGCCGCTCCAGCCGCTCCAGCAATGGCGGCCCGCACCGCATCAACCGAGCGATCCACTACACCAGTAGCCCATTCGACAGACTGCGTGGCGGGTAGATTCCAGCGCTGCCGCAGCGTCGCCGGATCACCATTCAAATCGACCGCGAACAAGG
This sequence comes from Burkholderiales bacterium, assembly GCA_043775155.1. Classification (GTDB taxonomy): domain Bacteria; phylum Pseudomonadota; class Gammaproteobacteria; order Burkholderiales; family JAEUOS01; genus CANJDH01. The sequence goes on from JAYVSR010000007.1 coordinate 347, forward strand.
ATGACTGGCGCAAGCGATCAAGCATGGCGTCGCGCTGCCGCCATGCGCGCATCGCGAACAGCGCCGTCGATTCGCCGAGGCTGTAGCCAATTGCCGCCGTCGGCTTGAGGCCGAAGCCTGCCGCCAAGTCGGCAACCAAAGTACCGAACGCCACCTGCCCGGAAATTAATGCGCGATGATCTGCCAACAAGGCTTCGCTGAGACTGCCGCTCCAAAATTGATCGACGCGCATTTGCGTGGCGAGGTGTTGGTTCTCGGCGTCTTGCGCGCGCAGCACCTGCGGCCACTGCCGCGCCAGTGCCAGCCCCATATCGGCAAATTGATTGCCAGTGCCGGGGAAAACAAAGGCGACGCGCCCAGGGTGCGCGGGCTTTGCATCAGTGCCCACGCCAGTTTTTCGCGTCAACACCCGTTCGTAATCTTCACTGCCGCGCGGCAGCGCATCACCGGTGCGATTGGCCGCGTGCTTGATCAGACGCAGCAATTGCCGGCCATCGCGTGCGAGCAGCGCTACGCGATGCGTGCCGCGCAACTCACTGCCATGCGCGTGCCACCAGCGGCGCGCCAACTGCGCGAGCGGTGCATCTACTGCCACTTGCGCCATCCGCTCCAGCTCCACCAACGCGTCTTGCAAAGCGGCCGGATGTGGCGCAGAAAGCGTAAACAAAGCATCGACTGGTTCTGGGGAAAATCGCCAAGAGGCGCTCCCACCAACGGTTTCCGGATTATTCGCTGCGCCGCTCAGCGCGCTTGCAGACTCGACCGCATCGAGCACCACATGCATGCAGCCGCCCTCAATCCCCATCGCGCTGACGCCAGCGCGGCGCGGGCCATCCGCGCGATTACGTACCCAGGGGCGCGTAGTGCGCAGACCTGCGAGGCGGGACGCCGATGCCGCCGCTACCAACTCTTCGCGCGGCGTTGCGCAATTGCGCAGACCCGGCAACACCTCGTGATGCAGACACAGGCTTGCCTTGATGAACGACACCAGACCACTCGCCGCACCGGTGTGGCCGACATCCGCCTGCGCGCTGCTGAGGTTGCAGTTCAACGCGCGCGCCGGATCGGCAAACTGCTGCGCCAGCGCGTGAGCCTCAGCCGCATCTTCGGCCGGCACACCGCTGCCGTGCGCTTCAATCAACTGCACCGAAGACGGCGCGACGCCCGCTTCGCGATACGCACGCGCCAGTGCTTGTGAGTATGTTTCCGAGACAGATGGATCGCCTTGCACGGTGCCCACACCACGAATCACCGCATACACACGATCACCATCGCGCTGCGCGTCGGACAAGCGCTTGAGCACCACGCACGCAGCGCCTTCGCCTGGCACCGCACCGTTGGCGTTCGCATCGAACGGTTTCGCGATGCCATCGCGCGCGAACGGACGCACTGCGTCGGTGGCAAGCAACGAGCGCAAATCACCAGCAAGATCGACGGCCCCCGCCAACGCCACATCGAGTTCACCACGCTGCAAGGCACGCGCCGCCACTTCGAGCGCGCGCAAGCCGGAGGTGTCTTCACTACAAATCGCGTGGCTCGGCCCGCCAATGTGAAACTCGCGCGCGATGCGGCTGGCGACGATGCCGCCAAGCGCGCCGAGCGTGCGATCCGCCGTCAGTGGCAGACCCGCAGCGTCGCCTGCCTGCGCGGCCCACCCTGCATCGCGCGCTGCACGCTGCTTGGCGCTCCAGCGAAAATGAAAGTCCGTCGTGCGCAGATCAAGGCCCAGGCCGATGAACACCCCGCTGCGCGCCCGGTCGAGCGCCGGATTGCGCGCATCGTCGAGCGCGGACTTCGCCACGTCGAGCATCAACAATTGCTGCGGCAACATTTCCGCCATTTCACGCGGCGGAATGTGGAACCGGTCAATCGGCACCGATAGATCGTCGAGGTAATAGCCGGGGAACAGCGCTTGATTCGACGCAACATCAGCGCGCGCTGGCTCGCCCCACACCGCACCAATCTCGTTTGCACCAAGGCCGCGCCATTTCTTGCGCGGTGCGGGCTGGCCGGTCGAATCAGCACCCAACACACGCTGTTCAAAAGCTTGCAAATCGGCCCAATGACCGACGCGCACCGCCATGCCGACCACCGCGATTGGCTCTGGTGGCGCGGCTGATTCCATCGGCCTTGTAATTTGCGCTGACACCTGCATCGCCGATTGCGCGGGTGACGACCGTGCTTTACCGCGGCCCGTTTGTGCCAATTCAGGCATCCACTCTTCAATCAACAAATGCGCGTTGATGCCACCAAACCCAAAGCCGTTAATCGCGGCACGCCGTGGCACGTCGTCCGCACGGCGCTCCCACGCGCGGCTGTGTTGCAAGATCGCGAACGGACTGTCATCGAGCTTCACCTTGCCCGAGGGCCGCTCAAAATTCGCCACCGGCGGCAGGCGGTCGTGCTGCAAGGCGAGCAAAGTCTTGATCAACCCAGCGCTGCCCGCTGCCGTCAACAGGTGGCCGATGTTCGATTTGACCGCGCTCAACACGCACTGGCCGTTGTGCCATTTCGCGTCGGGCGCGCCTTGCCACAACTGCGCCAGACTGGCGAACTCAACTGCGTCGCCCACCGGCGTGCCAGTCGCGTGGCACTCGATCAAGTCCACCATGTCGGGCGACCAGCCCGCTTGCGCGTAGGCTGCATGCAACGCGCGCAACTGCCCTTCTGAACTCGGCGACAGCAAGTTGCCTTCGATGTCGTTCGAGACGCCGGTGCCGCGAATCAACGCGAGGATGTTGTCGCCATCACGCAAGGCATCGCTCAAGCGCTTGAGCACCACGATGCCCGCGCCTTCACCGACGATCAGGCCGTCACCCTTCACATCAAAGGGCGCGCAGCGTCCGCTCGGCGACAGCGCGCGCAGTTGCGAGAAGCCCATCTGCGTGTAGAGCGAATCGGGGCGCGACAGGCCGCCTGCGAGCATGGTGTCGGCGCGGCCTTCGCGCAACTCGTCACACGCCAGCTTGATCGCGTAGAGCGACGATGCACACGCAGCGTCGAGACCGTAGCTGGTGCCGCCGAAACCGAGCGAGCGCGCGAGTAGCGCGGCGGGCAAGCCGGTGGCGTAGCGATTGAGCGGGTTCGATTGCAGTGTGCGTTGGCCGGCCGCGCCGCGCAGTTTTTTTCCAAACGAGTTTTGTTCAAACAGTTTTTGCTCAAACAGCGGCGTCAGCACTTCATCGCACAGCGCCGAGGCGCCTTCGGTGGGCAGCGCGATGCTGCCGATGATCACACCAGCGCGGGTACGGTCGAGCGCACGCGTTTGCGCTTGGGCAAAGGCGCTTTGCCCGGCAGCGATCAACAGATGGAACGCCGGGTCGAGCGTGGATGCCACGTCGTGCGGCAGACCGGTCGCGGCGAAGTCCGGCGTGAAACCTTCGATGAAACAGCCGCGCGCGGTGAACACCGCGTCGGGCGCGCCATGCACTGCGCTCTGAATTTCCTTTGGGTCCAGGCACCAGCGCCCGGCGGGCACTTCGCGACAAGCATCTTCGCCTGCCTCAACGCGACGCCAAAAATCCGCCAGCGAGGCGGCACCGGGAAAGACGCCACCCATGCCAACAATGGCGATCGGATTTGCCGCCACCGGACTAGCCGCCATGGGACTAGCCGCCATGGGACTCGCCGCCATGGGACTCGCCGCCATTGGGCTCGCCCCAACCGGCTCAGCAATCACTCCGCTTACTGCATCGGCTGAGCCGGCATCTTTTTTTCTCGCTGCCCGCATCGAATCACGTATCAAGCTTCAACTGATTTTGGCTGAACGCGTCGGCGAGACCAGCATCGACGACGAACTCGCAGCCCTCGGCCGAGGCCAGCAGATTGCCTTGACGATCGAGAAACTGAATGCTCGCCACCGCAATCGCGCTGATGCCCAGCGCCACCCCAATCACCGCGCGGCAACCGCCTTTGGGAAACGCGCTGACGAACTGCCGATAGCTGCCCAACGCACTCGGCAACGATGGGCCACCGCGATGCGCCGCACTCCACAAAATCATCATCTGAAACGCGCTATCGAGCGCCAGCGGGTCAGCGATCCACGAGCCGCGCAACGGATTGCGCATCCACTTGATCGGTGCGGATGCCGCCTTCAACAGCGCCGCCACCCCGCGTTCAGCGCAGACTTCGACCTTCTCGATGCCCTGCAACGCAACGCCGTGGAACAGCACGCCGAGCGAATACGGTTCGGCGATTGCGCCCCCCGACATATCGACGACATCGGCCACTGGAGCGGCTGGCAGGGTTTCTTCGGTGAGCAACACATCGGCTTGCGCGTGCAGCACGCGGCGTTCGCCATTGGGTGAAATTTGCTGCGACACCATCTGCACCGGCACCACGTGTAGTTTGTCGCGCGATTTGGCCGGCGAAGCCAGCAGACTCACGGTGATCGATTGCCCGGCGTCGAGCACCACGCCCTTGAGCACCTTGAAATCATCGAGGCCATGAAAGCGCATGCCGGGGTTGCCATGCAACGCGGCTTGCGCCAGCCACTCGACCATCAAGGCAGCAGGCAACACCGCGCGGCCATTGATCACGTGCGATGCCAGGAACGGCAATGCCGCGACGCTCACCTCGCGCTCGAACGCAACATGCGCGCCAGCGCGGATCAGCGCGTTGGCCGGCGATGCGGGTGGCGTAAGCGTTGCAGCCGCCGCAGCCGACGCTGCTGACACCGCGGCCGCTGCTTGCGCAGGAGCGGACGTTGCAATCGCGCTCTGCGCGGTTACAGCAGCACTCGCAGGGACCCCCGCAGTAGCACCAAGCGCCAACACCTCCACCGCGCCCGGCGCAGCCGCGCAAATCTCGCGCAGCAAAAACTCTGCGCCAGCATCCGGCTCAATCAGCCCAACGCCTTCTGCTTCAAATACCTTGCGCAGACCCGGCGTCACCATGCCGCCATTCCACGGCCCCCAGTTCACCGACACCACGCGGCACGCCGGACGGCGGCGCGCTTCCTGCTGCGCCAATTTATTCAGCACCTCGTTTGCCGCTGCGTAATCGACCTGACCAACGCGCCCGAAGCGCCCGGTGTAAGACGAGAACAGCGCCAGCACTTTCAAGTCTTCGCCAGCCAGCGCGGCGAGCAGATGTTGCAAACCCTCGACCTTGGTGCCAACCACCGCGTCGAACTGCTCGATGGTTTTGTCTTCGATGCGGCGATCCGCCAGCACACCGGCGCCATGCACCAGCCCGCGAATCGCGCCATGCGTCTTGCGCACATCAGCGAGCACGCGGGCCACCGCAGCGGCATCGCGCACGTCAACGCTGCGATACACCGCACGCGCGCCAGCCGCCGTGATGCGTTGCAACTGCGCGCGAATTTCGCGCTGCGCCAAGAGTTGCCGGTATTGCGCTTCGACTGTGGCCGGTGTGGTGCCTGCGGGCAGATGCGCGAACAGCGCTTTTTTGATCGCTCCCTCAATCGTCAAACCGCGCGCCCATTCAGGTTCGTTCTGTTCCAACTCGCTGCGGCCGAGCAACACCAGGGTCGCTTGCGACGCGCGCGCCAGCGCCACTGCGGCATCGCCGGTCACACCACGCGCGCCGCCGGAAATCACCACGACATCGTCGCGCCCCAGCGGTACGCGATTCGATTCGGGCGGCGTGCTGCCCGCATCAAACACCTCCGGCAGCACGCTCGTTTCAACCTCAAGTGTGACGCGGCCACCTGCCGAGACACCCACTTCCACCGGGCCGACGTAAAACATTTCATCGACGATTTGTTCCGCAGCGGCATCGAGATTCGCCATCGCCACGTCGAGATCGAGCGCCTTGCAATGCACGTCGGGCCATTCGAGCCGCGCCGTCTTGGTGATGCCCGCGAGGCCGCCGCTGACGGCATCCGCTTTGCTGTTCATCGCGCCAAAACCGAACGCGCCATCCATCCGCGACACGGTGACGAGAATCGCAGCGCCATTGGCACCAGCCTTGCGCAAGGCCGGGCCAGCCGCCTGCACGTGGCGGAACAGTTGCCCCAATACCTTGCCATCGCAGCCGCCCGCAGGGGCGAGAAGAATCAATGCAGCGGTCGAACCGGAGCGCGCATTCGACACGCTCGGCGCGCTCGGCACACTCGGCAAACACGCTACGTCTTCACGCTGCACTACCAGACGCTTCGCCTTCAAGCGCTTCTCGATTGCCGCCGCGAGCTTGGCTTCGCCACCGACCAACAACACCTGCGCGCCCGCTGCCAGCGTGATGCGTTCGCGCTTGGCGTTGGCAGCGATCTCGACCGGACGAACCAGTTGACGCAGCACAGTCGATGCGTGCGCAATCCCAGCGTTCGCAGCCGTCGCGTCATGAGCATCAGCCACGGGCATATCGGCTTGCGTGACAGTTTGCATCGCAGCAGATGCTGCAACCCGCGCGCCCTGTTCCAAAAATTCGACAATCTGTTTCAAGGTCTGCAAGGACCCAAGATGCTCCGGCTTGATCTCCGGCGCACCGGGCAACTGCGTTCGCAACGCCGCCATGATTTCAACGCGCTTGATCGAGTCGATACCGAGGTCAGCGTCGAGGCCCATGTCGAGATTGAGCATTTCGACCGGGTAGCCGGTTTTCTCTGCCACCACTGCGAGCAACACTTCGCTTGCGCGCCCCGCCGCGAGCACAGGCGTTGCCACGAGAGTGGCTGTGGGAGCGGGTTTCAGCGATTTTTCCGAAACAGCACCCGCTCCCAAAAACGCGACGATTTGTTGCAGTGTTTGCAATGAACCGAGATGTTCGGGTTTGATTTCCGGTGCATCCGGCAATTGCGCGCGCAACGACGCCATGATCTCAACGCGCTTGATCGAGTCGATACCGAGGTCAGCATCAAGACCCATATCAAGATTCAACATCTCGACCGGATAGCCGGTTTTTTCAGCGACGACAGCAAGCAGCACGTCGGTGATGCGCGCGGCCCCTGCGCTGGGTGCAGTGCTCGATGCCGCCTGCGACAACTCGCCCAGAACGGCTCCAGGAGCGGCTTGCAGGCCAGTGGCCTGCGGTACACCTGCGCTCAAAAAGGCGACGATCTGTTGCAGCGTTTGCAGCGAACCCAGATGCTCGGGTTTGATTTCGGGCGCGTTGGGCAAGCGCTGGCGCAACGCTGCCATGATTTCAACGCGCTTGATCGAGTCGATACCAAGGTCGGCGTCGAGGCCCATGTCGAGGTTCAACATCTCGGTCGGGTAGCCGGTTTTTTCGGCGACGACTTCGAGCAAGGCGGTTTGGATTGTGCTGGTGTCAGCGCTGGTGTCGGAGGAGATTGATGGGGCAACAGCAGCAGAGGTGTGTGCTCGCTGCAGCGCTGTCGACGCAGCGGAAACCGGCGCGCTAGCAGCAAGGAAGGCCACCACCTGCTCCAGCGTCTGCAACGTACCCAGATGTTCAGGCTTGATCTCGGGCGCATTCGGCAAGCGCGCGCGCAGCGCGGCCATGATCTCGACGCGCTTGATCGAGTCGATGCCCAAGTCGGCGTCCATCCCCATGCCGAGGTTGAGCATCTCGGCCGGATAGCCGGTTTTGTCGGAGACGACGTCAAGGACGGCGCGCTCAAAACTGGAACGGTCTGGCGCAGCGACATGGGCCGGAGAAGGCCTATCCATGCGGGTCTCAAGCGTTTTCTGCTCTGCGCGCGCGGCGACGGCGTGGGTTGCCGGTGCTCGTGCGGGCGCGTGAACCGATGCGGGTACGGGCGCGGGTACGGGTGCTTGCACGAGAACGGTCTGCACCACCGGCGCCACCTGTGAGATGGGCATCACTGCCGCCGCTGGATCGCTGCGCAAACGCAGCAGCGATTCAATCGCGCGCCGGTGTGACTCCTGGCCTTCCAAAAACTGTTTGTGCAATTGCGCGGTCTGCTCTTGCAAGCGCTGCAAGGCGAGAATGCCTTCTTCTGCGGCGCGCAACGATGCAGGCAGCGCCTCGCGTGAGGGAGCAGCGGCACTGGCTGCTGGGGTGGTGGCGGTGCGAACAGGGGCTTGCATCGAAAAGGCTTGAGCAGGTTGCGACATCTGGGATGACAAGACCGGCGAGTGCTGCTGCGCCGCCGGAGCCGACACCGCAGGAACACGCACCGTCGGCGGACGCGCGGGACGCGGCGCGCGCTGGTTCGCGCCGGACACCGGCATCGTCAGCGCGGGCTTGCCGGCGTTGGCCGGCAACGCAGCCGGGGCGTTTTCCCATTGCGTCAAATCGACGGCGTGACCGAGGGACGCGAGACGTCCGAGCGCGAGTGCGAGATCAACAATTCCCGAGCGGCTACCTTTGGACGAATCCATCGCGATGGCTTCGCACGCGTCACCCGGGAGGATCGCCTTGACCAAATCGCCCAGCACATGACCGGGCCCGATCTCGACGAAGGTGCGCACACCGGCAGCGTGCATCGCTTCGATCTGTTGCACAAAGTTGACTGGACGGACGATCTGGTTTGCGAGCACATCACGTGCTTGGCTCTCGGTCTCTGGATACGCCGCGCCGAGCGAGTTCGAGTAGACCGGCACGTTGCCAGCGCTGATCGCGGCGCGCATGAGGCCGTCGGCAAACGGCGCGCGCGCGTCGGCCACCAGTGCGCTGTGAAACGCGGCGGAGACTTGCAGCACGCGGCTACGAATCGAGCGTTTGGTCAATGCCGCAGCAGCAGCGTGAATCTGCTCGACGCTGCCGGCCAGCACTTGCTGCTGCGGCGCGTTGCGGTTGGCGATGACGAGACCGCTTTTTTCTTCGGTGAGAAATGCCTGCACCGTCGCTTCGTCGGCCAGCACCGCGAGCATCGCGCCGCGATCGGCGGCGGTGCCGTTGTTCAGCACGCCGTTGTTCGCCACACCGTTGCTTGCCACACCCCGGCTCGCCATCAAGCGGCCACGCAGGTTGGACAACTGATGCAACGCGTCCGGCGTGATACGCCCGGCCCCGCACAGCGCAACCAACTCGCCGTAGCTGTGGCCGCAGGTGGCGTCGATCTCTACGCCGAAATGTTTGAGTACGTTGAACGCGCCGGTGCTGACCGCGCCGAGCGCCGGTTGCGCGACTTCGGTCGCCTTCAAGGCGGCGTCGTGCGCGGCGCGCACATCGTCCGAGAATGCCGGTGGCGGGAAGATCAAATCGCTCAACTGCAAGCCATCTGCGCGTGCGCTGTCGCTGGCAAACACTGCGTTCGCAGCGGTCAACGCGTCGAGCATGCCGGGGAACTGGCAGGCGAGATCGCGCAACATGCCGGGGTACTGCGAGCCTTGGCCGGGGAACAACGCGCCGATTTTGCCCGCGGCCACGCCCGCGCCAAACGCGATGCCTGCGGGTGCGCTCCATGACGTTTTTTCTGGATGCTTGGCGAGCATCGTCAACGCTGCGTCTTTCAACGCGGCGCGATCTGATTGCGCGGTGATGACGATGACGAGGCGATAGCCTGCGCTGCGCTTGAAGCTGGCGCGCGAGGCGTGCGCGGCGCGGCGGAAATCAATCCACGCGGTGCTGGTGTTCAATGCACCGATTTGCGTTTTCAAATCATCGAACTGATCGCTGCTGAACGCAACGATCTCGACATCGGCATCCCAATCGACGCCCGGTTTGGCGGCAGCGTGCTCTTCGAGCACGCAATGAAAATTGGTGCCGCCAAAACCCAATGCACTGACGCCCGCGCGGCGCGGGTGACGCGCCAGCGGCAGCCACGGGCGCTTCACGCTGTTGACGTAAAACGGTGAGCGCCCGGGCGCTGCGCCGTCGAGCGGCTGCTTCACCTTGATGGTCGGCGGCAGCACTTTTTGATGCAAGGCCAGCGCGGCTTTGATCATGCCGGCCACCCCGGCCGCCGCTTTGGTGTGGCCGATTTGCGATTTCACCGAGCCTAGGGCGCACCACGGTTGGGGCGCTGCGGCAGACGCCGATGCAGCCGCAGCAGCACCGGTCGCGCCAGTCGCACCAGCGGCATCAGTCGCACCACCTACGCCCGCCTGCACCACAACACCTTGAAACACTTCCGCCAACGCTGACAACTCCGTCGCATCACCGACCTTGGTGCCAGTACCGTGCGCTTCGAGCAGACCGAGCGTATCGGGCGACACTCCCGCCGATGCATAAGCACGTTGCAACGCCAGCTTTTGCCCACCGGCGCGCGGCGCGTAGATCGCGCTGCTGCGGCCATCGCTGGACGAGCCGATGCCCTTGAGCACGGCGTAAATGCGGTCGCCATCGCGCTCGGCATCGGCCAGGCGTTTCAACACCAGCACGCCGATGCCTTCGCCCAGAACGGTGCCGTCGCAATCGCGGTCAAACGGTTTCGCATCGCCAGTCGGCGACAGGGCCGGCGTTTTCGAAAAACACATGTACATGAAAATGTCGTTGAAGGTATCGACGCCGCCGGTGATCACCATGTCCGACAACCCGGCCGACAACTCCAGCGCGGCCAAGTGAATCGCCGCGAGTGAGCTGGCGCACGCTGCATCGACCACGCAATTGGTGCCGCCAATATCGAGACGATTGGCGATCCGCCCCGCAGCGACGTTACCGAGCAGACCGGGGAAGGAATTCTCTTGCCAGCCGACGTAGGAGTCGGAAATACGCTGCACCACATCTTCGGCGACATCGGCGTCGACGCCGGCGTCTTTCAAGGCGCGCCGCCAGTGTGGGTGGCCGAGGCGTGCGCCGAGCGGGATGACGAGTTCGAGTGCGCCGGTGACGCCGAGGATCACGCTGGTGCGTTCGCGGTCGAAGGAGCGGCCTTGACCTTCGCCAGGCTTGGCGCCGGCACCCGCCGCATACCCCGCATCAATCAACGCCCGCTGCGCCGCGACCAGGCTCAACAACTGCGTCGTATCGGTCGCCTCAATGTCTTTCGGCGCTATGCCAAATTCCATCGGGTTGAAATTGACTGGCGACAAAAAGCCGCCGCGCGCAGCGTAGGTGTGATCCGGCTTCTTCGGGTCGGCATCAAAATAATCGGCAGCGTTCCAGTGCGAGCCGAGCGGGATCGGCGTGATCGCATCGACGCCGTTTTTGATGTTCGCCCAGTAGGCCTGCAAGTCGTCCGCCTTCGGGAACAACGCACTCATGCCGACAATCGCCAGCGGGCTGAATGGCGGGACGCTTGGCGTGACGGCCGGGCTGCTGGTTTTTTTGCTGTTCTCGTGGCTCATGATGGACGCGCTCATCGATGCAGAAGTGGGGGGCCGAAGTGCCTGAAACCAAGGCGTGAAATCAAGGTGTGAAACCATGCCGCCCGCCGCGCAAACGTCGGCGGCGTCTCTCTCACACGGCAAGAGTGCAATTGTAGCGCTTAACGACCAGCGCTTCGCTCTGGAATTGCTCGAAGAACCACTCCCAGAGCCGCTCTGGCGGCGGCTCCGTAACTGCTCCAGTAGCGGCCCCGGCAACGCCCGCTTCAGCACCCCGGTCAGTGGTGCGGCACCCAGCCTACAAACTCACACCCTGCGCGGCCAAAAAATGCCGCCGCAACTGCATCGCTGCTCCTTGCATGAGCTTCTCCGCGACCACCACCGCGCGGCGGTTTTCCGGGCGTTCGAGTGGCGTACCGCGCACCCACTCGTTGAACGCGCCCATCGCCGGGCCGCACCAAACCTGATAGTCCATCACACGCGCCGGATCACCGGCGTTGGCCCAGCGCGAGCTCAAGCCCAAATAGCTGCGAAACACCAGCGCCATTTTGTGTTTTGGGTCGCGTTCCGCGCGCTCGGCCTGGGCCGGGTCACGCTTTAAAAAGAACTCGCGCGTGCTCTGCCAGGCGTCGTCAATCGTCGTGCGCAGAATCTGCTTTTCGACGAAGCTGCGGTCGGCTTCGGGCAGGCTTTCGAGCGACGGATGGGCGCGATACAGCTCGTAGAGTTTCGCCGCGCGCATCGGAAACATGGTGCCGCGCTTGAGCACTTGCACCTTCACGCCCATCTCGAACATGTCGGCGGCGGGCGCCATCGCGATGTCGGCCTGTTCGGCCTGCGCCAGCATGTTGCGCACGGTGTCGCTGCTGCCCGACTCGACGCAGGCCTGATTGATCGAGCCAGTCACCACGTAAGCCGCTCCCATCGAGAACGCGGCGGCGAGCGCGCCCGGCGTTGAGAGGCCGCCGCCCGCGCCGACGCGCAGATGCAGGCCACAGCGGTGCGCATATTGGTGCTGCGCCTGCATGCGGTCGCGCAGCGATAACATGGTCGGCAACAGCGTCACCAATGGCCGATTGTCGGTGTGGCCGCCGGAGTCCGCCTCGACCGTCAGGTCTTGCGCCATCGGAATCTGCGCGGCAAGTTCCGCCTGTGCCGCCGTGATGTCGCCGCTCTCAACCAGCGCCGTCAAATGTTCAGAGGGCGGCGGGGAGAAAAATTGCGTCGCCACCTCCACGCGCGAGACTTTGGCGATGACGCGATTCGGCGTGACGATGCGGCCGTTGGCGTCGCGCGCAATGCCGGTCACGCGATACCGCACCAGCGGCAAGGTCAGGCGCAAATACGCCGATGCTTCGACCAGGCGAATCCCGCGCCGCAAATACAAATCGGCCACCGCCGCTTCATGCGCCGGCTCGTTCGGGCTGTGGATCAGGTTGAAGCCGTAGGGGATGCCGGGCAGCGCGACCTCAAGCTGGTCAATCGCTGCCGTCACCCGCTCGATACTCAAACCCGCCGCGCCGAAACACCCGAGCATGCCGGCCCGGCCCATCGCCTCGACCAGTGCGGTGGAGGCAATGCCATTGGCCATCGCCCCCGCGACATAGGCGTAGCCGAGGCCGTGATCGCGCTTGAACGACGCGTCGCCGAGTTGCTCGGGTGGCAGGGCGGGGGCGAAGCCGGCGACGAGCATGCCCCTGGCGGCGCTCTCGGCACCCTCGTCAGAAGCTCCAATTCGAATCACGCCACCGCGCGCAATAGCGACACCGTCTTCCGTCTGAACAAGCAACAAAGGCTGTTGCAATTCTGAAAATACCGCGTCGAATTCGAGCGTACCGGGTGTCAGTAGCGGTGCCTCACCTTCCGACCATCGCGCTTGGCGTACCAATTCACCACCCAGTCCAAGCTCAGTCCCGAGCGCGACCGCTCCCATTTGTTTTGACAACATCTATTTGTGCCTCGCGCAGACCATCTGCCATTGGGCAACATCACGAGGGTCAATTAACCCGTCCTGCCGTACTTCAGACTTATAACGCTGCATGTAGCTGTTGATTTCATCTGAATACGCTGACATATCAACCCCTCAAGTTAGTCGATTGGATATTCTTGACCCCACCCGTCAGTTGCGGTCGAGGAGATTACAAAATTTCTTACCTTGGCTTGATGTTTTTTGAAAATATCGTGCCGGTTAAGGATTCTATGCAGTTGACCGACGACCAATCCAGGATGGACCCCAATTCGCTGCGCGAATGCGAGTACTTTTTGCTCTGAAAAATAGGGGGCCACACGATCAATAAACTCTTGCATTTCAACGGTTGAAACACAGAAATCTGCCCCCGCAATATTTGCCAGCATTTCCTCTTCAGGGATGTTTTGTTCGGTACCGTCCAAGTCTTGGTCGAAATAAAACTCGTTTTTCCCGTGTCCTTGCAAAACATGTTCAATTTCATGCCTTAGAACAAACCAGAAATTATCAATCCGGTCAAAACGAAGCGACATCCCAATTACTGGGGAGTCGTTCAGCCAAAAGCACGCGCCATCGATTTTTGATCCCGGTAAGGGCTCAACAAAAATAACTCTGACGCCACAATCCAATAACACCTTCGCAGCGTGACGCGTCTCTTCAGGCGCAGAAGTCAGGGCGGATAATTTTTGAATATCCGCTTTTAGTTTCTCTTTGTCGAATGTTGGGGCAACCATCGTGCCGGCCATTTCTCGAACACGGAAAAGCCACGCAAGTTGCTGGATCGATGCCTCGCCATGGTTTGACTTTTTCGCGGCATGCGAAAACTGCGGCACATCATTAACTGCTTTAATTTCAAAAAAACGGAGCAGTTGCTGTTCGACAACCTCAAGATTTTCAGAGGCAACGATCCATCTACGCTTGATCATGTCGCGCAAAGGAAAATTTGTGTGCAAATCCGCCCTCCTGGAGACCGATCTCGCAACGCCTCGCACTTTTGAAAGCTGATACTGACTTTCAAGATTCATCCAAAGCTCAGGACTAGTCCCAAATGCTTCCGAAAAAATAACTGCCGTTTCGGGCGTAATCATTCGCCGGCCACCGATCACCTCGTAAACCAAACGAGTATCTTTTCCGATAATTTCGGCAAACTCAACTTGCGACCAATTGCGAGCCTCAAGCTCCTCTTTAAGGAACTCGCCAGGTGGAAAAATTTCAGCAGGAATATGTGTGCCCATGTTTTTTTCCTCGTTTACTTGTGATAGTCGACAATCGAAATCACAACAACCAACTTGCCACTTTCTATCGTTTTAAATTCAACAATTAATCGCCACTGATCGTTCAAACGCATTGAATGCTGCCCCTTTCGATCTCCAAGCAGTTTTTCAAAATGCAATGACTTCAAAGCATAAAAATCCCGCTCGTCCGATGCGCTTCTTATCAGCGCAATTCGCTTGCGATAAAGCGTGACGATTCCCGCCGAAAATCCGAGATTGAAAGCTGCATCAGTCTCTAGTCGCGCGTAGGCCGGGTCTTTAAACTCTATTTCCATAATTGACTGAATAATGACATAAAGGTTAAAATATGTAAATATGTACGGCGCACATATTTACATATTTTATTATTTTCAATATCGAGAAGGCCTCCCGGCTCTCATGAGCGGACTTTACAGGAGGCGACACAAGTGAAACTAAAACTCAGCAACAAGTAAATGGAAATCTTTGAATATGAAGGAGTTTTTTGCTATACTAGTGGCCTTGTCTTGGCTTTTCAAGGCAAGTCTAAGTTGGCAGCGGGCGTCAGCAGTTCATCTCCTGGTAGTTCCCCCGCCGCCATTTTTTCATTCACTCACAGGAGCATTTCATGGCAAAAGTTTGCCAAGTCACGGGCAAAGCCCCGATGGTTGGGAATAACGTTTCCCACGCCAACAATAAAACCAAGCGCCGCTTTCTCCCCAACCTGCAATACCACCGGTTTTGGGTTGAGTCAGAGAACAAATGGGTGCGTCTGCGCATTTCGTCCGCCGGCCTGCGCACCATCGACAAATACGGTATTGACCACGTTCTGGCTGGCCTGCGCGCCGCTGGCACGCTTTAAATCAGGAGCCTGACATGAGAGACAAGATCAAACTCGAATCGACCGCCGGCACCGGCCATTTCTACACCACCAACAAAAACAAGCGCACCATGCCGGAAAAAATGGAGATCAAGAAATTTGATCCCAAGGCACGCAAGCATGTGATCTACAAGGAAACCAAGATCAAGTAATTTGATTTGGCCCAACAAAATTTAGCCCAACAAAAAGCCCCGCGATGCGGGGCTTTTTGTTGGGCGGCGCGTTGGGCAGCATTCGCTGCGACCGGCGCGCTGTCACTCGTTTTCTGTCGCCCTTCGCTCCGGTCTAGGCTGAAGTTCCTAAGAGGGGTGGGCGAGTTTCTGAATCAAGACAAGCACTTGGCGTGAAGTAGGGTTCTGGCTTCTGTCTACATTTAGATTTTCTGGAGC
>JAYVSR010000008.1:0-7626 GCA_043775155.1 Burkholderiales bacterium
ATGAACTCGTGCCCTACCCCGAGCGCATCGCAGCCAACTTCAAGGCATGGCTCGCGCAGCAACAGGCGGGCGGCAAGCAATTCAACCCCGAACAACAACACTGGCTTGAAATGATCCGTGACCACATTGCTGCCAACCTTGGCATTGATATTGAAGATTTTGAATATGCGCCGTTCAGCCAGGAGGGTGGGCTGGGCAAGGTGCATCAGATTTTTGGGGCGGAGCTGCCGAAGGTGATTGAGGAATTGAATCGGGAGTTGGCGGCGTGAGAGAGACAGCCCTCAACGAGCGCCGAACTGGAAAATTGGGCGATCTGCTTCCGATTCGATATGGGAAAAGCTTGTCGGCGAAAGTGCGCGATCCAACCGGCGATGTACCCGTCTACGGATCAAGCGGACGTGTGGGTGTTCATTCAGCGGCGCTAACTAAGGGCCCAGCACTCATCGTTGGCCGCAAAGGCTCGGTGGGCTCTGTCTATTTTTCTGAGCAGCCATGCTGGCCAATAGACACTGCGTACTTCACGGAAGCAGTTGAAGGACAAAACCTGCGGTACTTCAAATACCTTCTCGACTCTTTGAATCTCGTGCGGTTGGACAAGTCAACCGCAATCCCTGGGCTTAGTCGTGACGATTACAACGCGCTTGAAGTGACCATCGCATCGCCAGACGAGCAGCATCAAATCGTCGCGGAGATCGAAAAGCAGTTCTCCCGCCTCGATGACGCCGTCACAAACCTCAAGCGCGTCAAAGCCAATCTCAAACGCTACAAGGCCGCCGTCCTCAAAGCCGCCGTCGAAGGTCGCCTTGTTCCCACCGAAGCTGAACTTGCTCAGCGCGAGGGCCGCAGCTATGAGACTGGCGCCCAACTTCTGCAACGCGTCCTTACGGCGCGCCGCAGCTTATCGAGAGACCAGGACAAACACATAAATTCAGCATTGCCTGCAACCGATGATTTGCAGCAATTGCCTACCGGTTGGGTATGGGGTTCCGCTGTCCAAGTCTGCGCTCGCGTAGTTGATTGTCACAATAAGACGGCCCCGTATAAGGATGCCGGGATTCCGCTCATCCGTACGACCAACATTCGCGACGGCCGGCTAAATTTGGAAGGCGTCCGATACGTTGATCAGCCGACTTATGACTTCTGGTCAAGACGCTGCCCGCCGGAACCGGGTGACGTTCTGTTCACCAGAGAAGCTCCGATGGGCGAGGCTGGCATCATTCCGCCGGGTCTCAAGTTGTGTCTTGGGCAGCGAACCATGCTGCTACGACAGTCTGAAGCTATTTCTGAGAACTTCCTGCTAATTGCACTCTTGTCACCCGTTATTAAGGATTTGATAGATCGCGTCGCCGTCGGGAGCGGGGTTAAACATTTACGGGTAGGAGATGTTGAAACACTACCTATTCCAGTGCCTCCAAAATCGGAACAGCTGCGCATTGCTTCTGAAGTTGATCGCCAGCTGTCTATCATCCGTGTAATGGAGTCAGAACTCGAAGCCAATCTCAGTCGTGCGGAACAGCTGCGCCAATCCACACTGGCATTCGCTTTTGCTGAGGAAAAGCAATAGAAGTTAGAAGACTTTTCTAGAGGAGAAGGTCAAATGGCTCTTATCGAAGTGGAAAATCCGCAGACCGCGGTCGAGCTTGATTTCTATATGAACGGAAGGCTATTCGAAAATGGAATCCCCGTTCACCTCATGATCGGTGGGATGGGAAGTGTGCAATCGATTCTTGACAGGACCTACCTTGGATTGTCTGGAAAGCGTCGACTGACACAAGAAGACCGAGCGCACTTTTACATTGCAAGTCACGGTGTCAAACATGGGTCTTGCGAAAGTATTCTTGGGGTTGTCCTCACCGGTGTGCAAACTAGCTTCCCGATCATCAGCGCGCTTGGACCAGCGGGTGTTTGGGAGTATGCGAAAGAAACCTACAAGTTTCTGAAAATTGCATATGAATCGCTTGGACGTGGCGTGCAGCCGACATACTCTTGGAATTCAGATAAGTCTGTCGTTGAAGTGAATACTGGGACACAAACAAATATATACAACGGTCCCGTGTACCACATTGCCCAGCTTAGCCAGCCTACCTATATCGAATTAGCGAAAACCATTCACAAAGGGGACGTGTCTGAATTTCGTCTAACTCAGGTCGGCGCGCGAGAAGGCGTACATCTCTCAGCGAATGACGCGAACGCGTTTTTGGCGTCAACCCATGTCGAAGATAACCCAATCGAAATTGAGTGCGAAATCTATGATTTCAATAAGTTCGATGACTCTGGAAAACTTAGAGTGGCCGCCAATCAAGGATTGCCCGAAAAGGACTATCGGTTCGAGGTAATCGGAAAGCAAGACGATCGAATATATATCGAAGCGATGCTTCGGCAACGCGTAAAGTTGGTTTGTTTGAAAGAAATCGGGACTGATCCCATTTCTGGCGAAAAGATTGTGGGATTGCAGGTGATAAAGCGTGCGGCCTGAAATGCCGCATTTCGATCCACTCAAATCGTATGCGGAAATCTACTCGCCGGATGATCGATGGCGCTCGCTTGTTCGCTTCGATCCAGCGATAGGCAATTTCAGACCCAGCACGCTGGCGGAGCGACACGCGGAGGTCGCGGCGATTTGCCTCAATGAATCTGTACCTACCGACATTCGCGAACACTTTGAGACTGCGAAGAATCTTCTTTTGTATGCATGGTTTGTCTATCGTTTCGTTCCTGTCGCCGAACTACATGCTCGAGCTTCTACCGAAATGGCGTTACGCGAACGTGCGCGCATCGCTGGTTTGCTGCCCAAACGTCCGAATCTTGGCAACTTGATGAGCCTCGCAGTTGCGCAGCAATGGCTGATTGACGAAGGCTTTTCTGTTTATAGACAACGTCGAGAACTTGTGGAAGCCGACCGAGAAATGTACCGGCAAATGGGCTCGCATCAAGCCGATCCAATCGATGAAGATACACAGTCGTTCGTGAAAATTCTTGTCAAATCAATGCCCGCGTTGCGGAACAACCTGGCTCATGGGAGTGGATCTGTTTATCCATCTTCTTTTGGTACGTTGACACTTTGCGCTGATCTGATTAACCAGCTTTTCCCACCACGGTGATTGCTATGAGACTCGGCAAACTAAAAAAACTCGACCTCCGCAGCCAATGGCCGCACGAAGCCCTCAATTTCACCCGCTGGCTCGCCCAACCGGAAAACCTTGAACTGCTGGGCAACAAACTCGGCATCGGCATCAAGCTGCGGCAGATCGACGCGAGCGTCGGCAAGTTCAGCGTGGATATCCTGGCGCAGGAGGAAAATTCCGACCGGCGCATCATCATCGAGAACCAGCTTGAGCAGACCAACCATCAGCATCTGGGCCAGTTCCCAGTATCGGGAGCGAGGTAGATGCAGGTAGGCGCGCCCCCGTTTCACGTCGTCGAAATTGTGCGCCGTCTGGAGCAGGGCGTGACGCGGCCATTCCTGGTTCGAACCGAAGACGGCGTGTTTTACGTGGCGAAAGGCCGCAACCTGCCGCCGCGCGAGCGCATGGCTGAGTGGCTGGCGGCTTCCCTGGCGCGGGAGGTTGGGTTGCCGATCCCTGATTTCGCGTTGCTCGATGTTCCTCAAGAGTTGATCGATCTGTATGGCGGTGACGGTAACGAGCTTGGTTCAGGACTGGTGTTCGGGTCACGCCTGGAATCCAGTGCGCAGGAGTTCTCCGTTTCCGTCCTTGCGGCTGTTCCCGCCGAACTTGCGCGCAGGGCATTCGCATTTGATTGGTGGATTTGCAATGCAGACCGCAGCTTGACGGAGCATGGGGGAAATCCCAATCTTCTCTGGTTGCCAACCGAGAAGCGGGTTGTGCTGATTGACCACAATCTCGCTTTTGATCCTGCTTTCAACCCAAGCCAGTTTCTCGAAGTGCATGCATTTCGCCAGCGTGCGCCGGAGGTATTCGACGATCTGGTGAACCGGGCGGAACTTACTTTCGCTTTCGATGCGGCGCTCACCGGATTTGATGCGGCAGTGGCAACAATTCCGCCGGCTTGGGGCTACCTGGATGCGGAGTGCACTATTCCCGCCGGTGTAGAATGGACAGCTGTCAAGGCCCGGCTTGCAGAGCGTGTTTCGCTCTCGCCGGATTGGCTGTGAGGCACATCATGGGCACACACGCGGCGCTTTATTCCATCATTCGTTTTTTGCCCTACGTGGAGACGGGTGAGTTCGCCAACGTCGGCATTGTGCTGTTCTCGCCGGACGCGCGTTATTTTGATTTCCGGTTGCTGGCGAAGCTGCGCCGCGTCACGAATTTTTTTGACCGGTTGGACCGGCACGCAGTTGCTGATTCGATTCGCAGCTATCGCGTCGAAATGCGCCGTATCTCTGCTCTGGTTAAGGAGCATTTTGGCTCGGGCAGCGCTGCGCCTAAAGCAGCACGTCAGTTGTTCGACGAAGTCACGCGTCCGCGAGAGTCGGTGATTCGCTTTTCGGAGCCACGTGCCGTAATGGCAGCTGAGCCTGCGGCCGAGCTCGTCCGCTTGTATGAGCATTTTGTCGAGCGGACGTTTGCGACACCTGAATACCACGAGCTAATGCTGGAGCGCTCAATGCGCGCCATGCTCAAGGGAGCGGGTTTGGCCGAACGCTTCAAGGAGGCGCGCATTCATGCCGGGCCGGTGGAGTTTCGTGTGCCGTTCGCGGCGCGCAGCGAAGGCGGTGATGTGATTCGTGTCATCAAGCCGTTGCATCTGGACCAAGTCGACCCGATCCAGATTTTCGATCACGGCACCCAATGGGCCGGGCGTTTGCGTTTGTTGCGGGAAAAAACACCGCATGGACCAAAGGTGCTTCTCGCAATCGAAGCCCCGCAAGAGCCCGGCGACCGACGGGACGCCTATTTGGCCGTCGCCAAGGAACTGGAAGCGGTCGATGTCCTGCTCGCGCCTGCGGCGAACAGGGCGCCGATCCTTGATTTCGCCCGCGCCTCCTGAAAACAAAATGCCGTGCGGCGTTCCCTTGCATGGAACGGTCGAAAAGTACATCGCAAGCGCGGTAATTCAACTACGGATGGAAAATCTGCACTCCTGATATAGAAGCAGGAATTGTTTGTCATCACATGAACGCAGCAACGCTGGTACAAAAACTCTGGAACTACTGCAACGTCCTGCGCGACGACGGCATGAGCTATGGCGACTACGTCGAACAGCTCACCTATTTGCTGTTCCTCAAGATGGCCGACGAGCGTGCGCAGCCGCCCTACAACCAGGCGAGCCTGATTCCCGGCGCGTATTCCTGGCCGTCGCTTCTGGCCAAGGACGGCGACGCGTTGTTCGACCACTATCGCCACGCGCTCGAAGCGCTCGGCCAGCACAAGGGCACGTTGGGCCTGATCTTCGGCAAGGCACAGAACAAGTTTCAGGATCCGGTGAAATTGCGGCGGCTGGTGGTGGATCTGATCGATTCGGAAAACTGGTCGTCGCTCTCGGCCGATGTGAAAGGCGACGCCTATGAGGGACTGCTGGAGAAGAACGCGCAGGACACCAAGAGCGGCGCGGGCCAATACTTCACGCCGCGCGCACTGATCGCGGCGATGGTCGATTGCATCGCGCCCAAACCCGGTGAGACGATCTGCGATCCGGCCTGCGGCACGGGAGGATTTCTGTTCATGGCGCACAACTATGTGGTGCACCACAACGCCAACCTGACCAAAGATCAGAAGCGCGCCCTCAAGGAAACGGCGTTTACCGGGTGGGAACTGGTGCAGGCTACGGCGCGCGTGTGCGCAATGAACCTGATGCTGCACGGCATCGGCTCCGAAAAGAACGTGCCGGTGCGGGTGACTGATGCGTTGGCCGCCGACCCCGGCGACCGCTTCAACATCGTGTTGGCGAATCCGCCTTTCGGCAAAAAGAGCAGCACCATGATCGTCGGCGAGGACGGCAAGACCTCGACTGAAAAAGACATCATCGAGCGCGACGATTTCTGGGCGACCACGTCGAACAAGCAGCTCAACTTTGTGCAACACATCAAGACGCTGCTCAAGGTGAACGGACGTGCCGCCGTGGTGTTGCCGGACAACGTACTCTTTGAAGGCGGTGCCGGTGAGACCATCCGCAAGAAGCTGTTGCACGAGTGTGATCTGCACACGCTGCTGCGTTTGCCCACCGGCCTCTTCTATGCGCAGGGCGTGAAAGCGAACGTGCTGTTCTTCGACAAAAAGCCGGCCAATGAAACCGCGTGGACCAAAAAACTGTGGATTTACGACCTGCGCACCAACAAGCATTTCACACTCAAGACCAGCCCGCTCAAGCGTGAAGACCTGGACGAGTTCGTTACGCTCTACAACCCTACGAAGCGACACGACCGCAAGGCAACCTGGTCGGAGAAGAATCCCGAGGGCCGCTGGCGTGGCTATGAATACGACGAACTGATTGCCCGCGACAAGGCGAGTCTCGACATCTTCTGGCTCAAGGACGATAGCCTTGCCGATAGCGACAACCTGCCGCCACCGGACGTGATCGCACAGGAAATTGTGGACGACCTTGAAGCGGCCTTGGAGCAATTCAGGTTGATTGCAAGCGACTTAAACGGGGCCGGGGCGGAGACCTAACGAAGGCGAGAAATTGGCTGTAATCCTCTCCCACCAAGGGTTTCAGGCCATCATGCTTTCGCCTGGTGCCACGCACGGTAGCGGCGGCTTTGGTGGCTACTGCAAGCTGTCAGCCAACACCCGCGCCACATGCACCGCCTCGCGCTGTGCGCCATCAGCAATCTGATGCCGACAACTAGTCCCATCCGCCACTACCAGAGTCTCCGCGTCCGCCTTCCTCACCGCCGGCAACAACGCCAACTCCGCCATCTTCATCGAAACCTCGAAGTGATCCTTCTCGTAGCCAAAGCTGCCGGCCATGCCGCAGCAGGAGCTTTCGATCAGTTCAACCTTTAACTCAGGAATCAGCCCCAGCACTTTCTGGATCGGGCTGACCGCATCGAATGCTTTTTGATGGCAGTGGCCGTGGAGCAGGGCTTTCTTTTGCGGTAGCGCCTTGAACTTGGCTTTGAAGCGGCCAGCGTCGATTTCGCGGGCGATGAATTCTTCGAAGGTGAAGGATTGAAGTGCGAGACGGCCTGCGGCTTCGCCGAGGTTCATCGAGAGGAATTCGTCGCGCAGGGTGAAGAGGCACGAGGGCTCGAGGCCGACGACGACTGCGCCTTGGTCGATCAAGGGCATCAGGTGCGTGAGCGTGCGGCGGGCTTCGGCGCGGGCTTCTTCTACCTGGCCGGTCGCGAGATAGGTGCGCCCGCAACAGAGCGGGCGTTCGCCTGGCGGGGCGCTTAGCGTGACTTTGTAGCCGGCGGCTTCGAGCACTGTTTTTGCGGCGGCGAGGTTTTCGGGTTCGAAGTAGTTGTTGAAGGTGTCGGCCCACAGCACTACGTCGCCGCTTTTCGCGTCGCTTGTCGCGCCGTTCATTGCGCCGTTCATTGTGCTGTTCGTTGTGCTGTTCGTTGTGACTGCGCCTTTTTTCACGAAGGGCGTTGACGACCAGCGCGGCAGGCTGCGGCGGGCGGAGAAGCCGGTGATCTTTTCCGACAGCCACGCTGCGCCTGGCACGGTGTCGCGCAGGTTCATCGCCCAGGCGAAG
>JAYVSR010000009.1:0-25263 GCA_043775155.1 Burkholderiales bacterium
CACGCCAAATGTCTCGACGAAATAACGCGCAATCGCAGGTGCATCATCGCTGCTTCGCAAGCGCAACCAAACCTGCGCAGCAGCCGGGTTGAGCAGCGAAATCTCCGCGCTCGCGCCGACACCAATCAACAAATGGCTGTCCAACAATGCACTGTAAACGCCGCTGGCAATCGCCCAGCGCGCACCGGTCATGATCATCTATGGGTATATGAGGCCCATCAATATCTGAGCCGGCAAGCGTCGAACTATGAGGGAGCAACGCCGGCAGAACTATTTGTACTGGTCATTGCGATCACCGCTGGTGCCACGTACGCCGCATACTTGCCCAGTTTGCGGATCGCGTCGCGCCGCTCCCTGGATTCAACCAAGTTGTGATCCTCGTTAGACTCCACGCGTGCCTCTTCCGCTTGTTTCGTTATTTCATTCATTGTCAGGCTCCTTGGGTAAGTTGATGGTTTCACTCTTAGTGCAAGTCTCTTTACACGAATCCGATAGTCAAGTGCAACGAGTGTCAAGTGCAACGAGGTTGAGTTTACGGCCCAGAAGGTTTCAAAGTCAAAGGCGCACGCTGGCGTCTCTCCAGCGGCGTAGTTTCCGCGCCTGAATGGCTTGGCTTGGCGTTGCTTATTTGGGCGAGGAGGTGCTGCCCACCCCACTACCGCTCACACCGCCACCCGCGCCCCCGCCGGCCGCACGATTGGCTTCAAATTCTTTGCGCCGTGCGTCGCCCCAGGCCTTGAGTTCTGCTTTCGACAGCTTGCCGTCTTTGTTTTTATCGATGGCAGTGAAGTTCTGCGCGAGGAACGGCGCGCTCTTCGCCGCTTCATCTTCTGAAATAAAACCGTCGCCATTGACGTCGGCTTTTTTGAACATTTCAGTGCGGCGCTTTTCGCGTTCTTCCGGCGATAGGTTGCGCATTGCTTCGGCGTTGGGGCGTTCTCTGCTTTGCGCGCCGCTTTGTGATCAACCCGGAGAGCCGCTCTGGGAGCCAGTTTGCGCGAATGCGGCGGGTGCTGCAAGGGTCAGTGCGAGTGCGGCTGCGAGTGAGGATAATTTCATGATGCTGCTCCCAAGGTTGAATGATGATGAAACGGAATACCAGGCGCGGCTAGGACGATGGCCCGGTCACGGTTTGCGCAATGGCGGCGATGCGCGCGGCTTTGACGGCGGCGGCAATTGCTTGCGGGTCAGCGTGCTGCTTGGCGATTGCGCCTGCATCGACCGCGCGTGCAGCGCCGAGTGCAATGCTGAGGCGCTTTGCCGTAGCTTTTGCCGTCGCGGCGGCAGCCGCATCGTCGGCTTTGGCGTCACCAATGTCGGGCACGTGGGCAAACACGTGGGCGACCGCGATCAGCGAAAGAAAGCGCGCTTCTTGCCGCAAGCCATCAGCGCCCTGAATCAAGTCTGCCAGTGCGGGCGCGTCGAGTTGTATGGCGTTGGCGAGCGCCGCACCGTGGCGCGCATGGAGTTGCGCGAGGTCGCGGCAGTCGTTCGGCACGCGTGCGCGCGCGACCAGCGCTGTGAGTTGCGCCGGTTCGAGCAGGCCGACCAGCGCTGCGAAACGCGCGGGCAAGGATAGCTTGAGCAGGGCGGCGCGTTTCAGCGCCGTGAAGTTGCGCGCGCCGGATTGATACGGAGCGAGTTCCGGCAACACTTTCACCAGCGCGCCGCAGGTGTCGAGCACCTCGAACATTTTTCCCGGCGCGTCTTCCATCAGCCCACGCGCGAGTTCTTGCCAAACGCGCTCCGGCACGAGGGCATCGACTTCGCCGTTTGCGCTCATGGCGCGCATTAGCGCCATCGTCTCCGGCGCAATCGCAAAACCGAAACGTGCAGCGAAGCGCGCGCAGCGCAGGATGCGCACCGGGTCTTCAGCAAACGCCGGGCTGACGTGGCGCAACAGGCGCGCTTTCAAGTCATCCGCACCGTGATACGGGTCGATCAAGGTGCCTGCATGGTCCACCGCCATCGCATTGATGGTGAAGTCGCGCCGCGCCAGGTCTTGCTCCAGCGTGACATCGGGTGCGGCATGAAACGCGAAGCCGGCGTAGCCCGGCGCGGTCTTGCGTTCGGTGCGGGCGAGTGCGTATTCTTCCTGAGTTTGTGGATGCAGGAATACCGGGAAATCTTTGCCCACTGGCCGGAAACCCTTGTCCAGCAAGGCTTGTGGCGTGGTGCCGGTGACCACGTAGTCACGATCCGCCACCGCCAAACCGAGCAATTCATCCCGCACCGAGCCGCCGACGCGGTAGATGTTCATGCGTACTTGGCGTCGTAGCGCGCTTGCGCGTGGCCTTCGGCGGCGGCGAGTTGATTGAGTTTCATCAGCGTGGGCGTGGCGAGCATCCGCTGTACGTAATCCGCCGCTGCACCGCTCGCAGTGTCGCCCGCCGTTTCGTCAAGCGCGACGCCGTAGGTACGCAGGCGAAACACCACCGGCGTAAACATCGCATCGGCAACCGAGAACGCGCCGAACAAATACGGCCCGCCGCTGCGCGCGACGCATTCGCTCCACAAGGCGCTTACGCGCGCGATGTCGGCGCAGACTGCGGCAGCCACCTCGGCGTGCATGCCCCGGCCGGGGTAGCGGTTGCGAATGTTCATTGGCATGTTGGTGCGCAGTGCGGTGAAACCAGAGTGCATTTCGGCCGAGACCGCGCGTGCAACGGCGCGCAATCCGGCGTCACGCGGCCAGAGATTTTTTTCCGGGAACTTGTCGGCGAGGTATTCACAAATCGCCAGCGAATCCCATACTTTGAGATCACCGTCGAGCAGCACCGGCACCGTACCAGTGGGCGAGTAGCGCGCGATGCTGGCCACAGTGTCGCTCTCAGCCAGCCAAACTTGCATCTCCTCAAACGGAATCGCCGCCTGGGTCATCAGCACCCAAGGGCGGATCGACCAGGACGAATAGTTCTTGTTGCCAATAACGAGTTTCAACATCAGAGGGCTGTCCGGTCAAATGTCGCGGTTGCGGAGTGAGGCGCGCCGTTTCTGCACCAGAGCCAAGCGAAGCCTAACGGCCGGCGTGATCACGCAGCAGCATGTAGCGCTCTTTCGGCGAATGGCCGGACAGGTAAGCCGGCACCACTGCTTCCATCGCGGCGGGTGTGATGCCGAGTTCAGCCTTCATCGTTTGCAGCGCCGCCACGCTGATCACGCTGTCCACCTTGGTCGAGTCGAGGTTGTCGCGCGACAGCATTTCCAGCGGCGCGAACTCCATCATCCACGCTTGCAAATACGCGAGACGATCGGGCAAACCGAACACGATGCGCGGATGGCCGCTGACCTGGCCGGCGTATTCGACCAGTTGCTTCAACGTGTAGACCTTGGGGCCGGCCAGCTCGTAGGTCTTGCCAAACGTGTGCGGCGCATCGAGCGCGTTGACGAAGGCTTGCGCCACGTCTTCGACCCAGACGCACTGCAATTTCGCTGCCGGTTTCCCGAGCGCAACGAAGGGCGCGTAGCGCTGCATCCAGGCGAACAGGTTGATGAACTTGTCGCCGCGGCCGAACACCACAGAGGTGCGGAATACAGTCAGATCAGTGCTCTGCACTGAATCTCGCACAGCGGCTTCGCCTGCCGCTTTCGAGCGCAGATACATCGACGGCGCATTGCTGTCAGCGCCGAGAGAGCTCATGTGCAGCAAGCGTGGCACCTGGGCAGCGGCACCGGCACCGGCCACCTTGCGCGCGAGATCAACATGCGCAGCCTGAAAGCGCTTGCCCCAGGGCGTACCCACATCGCTATGCAGTACGCCAACCAGATTGATCACCGCGTCGGCACCCTGCACCAGGCCAGCCAGCGTTTTCTCGTCATGCACATCAGCTTCGATCACATCGACCGTCGGCAGTGTGATCAGATGTTTGGCACGCTCGCGGCGGCGCGTCGGCACCAGCACGCGTTTGCCTTGGGCAGATAACTTGGCCGTGATGGCCGAGCCGATAAAACCGCTGCCGCCAATGATGAGAATATTGCGCGAGGTCATGTCAGGTACTCGAATCCATGGGGAACCGGCATTTTATCCGGCGCGCACCCCGGACGGTTCAAGCAGGGTGGCTCAATCAGGGCGTCTCAGTCGTCTTTTCGTCGCCGCGCCGGGGCGGAATCACCGCAAGGCGCTCCTTCAACGATTGCGGCTTACCAGTAAAAAGCGCCGAGTAATAGGTGGCGTTGCTCATCACTTTTTTCACGTAATCACGCGTCTCGTTGAACGGGATCGACTCGGCGAACACCGCAGCTTCCATCGGTTTGACATCGCGCCAGCGGCGCGGGCGGCCCGGGCCGGCGTTGTAGGCGGCCGAGGCCAACACTGGGTGGTTGTACAACTCGTCATGCACAATTTTCAGATAAGTGGTGCCGAGCGTGATGTTGGTGTCGAGGTCGTTGACCTGGCCGTGCTGGTAATCCTTCAGGCCCACCTTCTTCGCTACCCAGCGTGCAGTGGCGGGCATCAATTGCATCAAGCCCGATGCGCCGGCTGACGATTTGGCGCTGGTAATGAAGCGGCTTTCTTGGCGCATCAGTCCATAGACCCAGGCGTCGTCGATGCCAATCTCTTTGGCTTTCGGGCGCACCTGCTCAGCATGCGGGCTGAGATAGCGCAGATTGAAATCGTGTACCAGTGCAGTCTTGTCGGCGGTGTTGATGGCGCGGTCTGGCAAATCGTTTTGCAGCGCCAGCGTGGAGGCGGCGAGCAACTGTTTATCGTCCATGCCGCGAATCGTCCAGATCCATTCACGATTCGCTTCGGTGCGCATGCCGAGGCGATAGAGCGCGAGGGCACGCTGCAAGCCGGGCGTGGCGGCGGCGGCGCTGATGTCAGCTTTCGATGGCGTGAATCCGACCGGCGGGATCACCGTCGGGCGGCCCAGCTCTTCGGCTGCGAGCTGACCATAAAAACTAAATTCAGCGGCAATCGACTCGAACAGCGGCTTGGCGTCTTCGGGCTTGCCGCCTTCACGCAGGGCGCGCGCTTTCCAGTACACCCAGGTTGAGTCCTTTTGCGCTGCGGGCGACATGTCCTTGATCGCGCGTGCGACCAGCTTCCAGTCGCGTGCGCGCAAACCGGCGCGCGTCATCCATTGCAGATACTCGTCCGCGAGTTGAATATCGTCAGCTTCATTGAACCACTCGGCTGATTCGCCGATCAGCTTTTTCGCGCCCTGATAGCCAATCTGCGCCCAGCCCCACTGCCGCTCGGTTTCGTTAAACGGTTTTTTGCTGTTCTTCACCCAGTACGCCGCTGCGTCACGCGGCTGCTCTTTCGCCCAGCGTCCGAGCGCGATCAGCATCAGTTCGCGCTGCGCGCGGGTGCGGGCGAGGGTTTCGGCCGCGCCGCGTTTTAAAAACTTTTCCGGCTGCGCGTAAGCGGTGTCGAACTGACGCAGGTCGAGCGCCTGGGTGTCCGGCAAATATTCTGAGGCGCGCTTGGCGGCACCCGGCAGCGCAGCGTCGGCGAGGATGCGCACGCGCTCCCAAACATGGCGGTCCACCAGCCGGTTCGCACTGAGCAATGCCTCAGACAGCGTGACGCAGCCTTCGGGCAATTCGCGCGGCGTGAGCCAGACCTTCGCCGCTTCGGTTGCCGCCGCTGCATCTTTTTTCAGATGGCGGCTGAGCAAGGTGTAGCACTGCACTTCGAGATCGTCGGACGAAATCTTGGTGCGCTCGGCATCGAATGCATCCCACGCCTGGCGCCGCGCCATTGACTTTGCGAGTTCGATGCGCACCCGCTCGGCCAGATAGCTTTTGTCGTATTGCTGAAGGAATTCTGCGTTGGCGGCATCGGCTGCATCACCGCGCAGCGCGAGGTTCTGCCAGTAAGGGCCGTACATCTCCAGCGCGTGGCCCTTGAACAGCGCCGACTTGGTGATCAGTTTGTCGCGCTGCCCGGCTTTGACCGCGTCACGCGCCGCGAGAAAAGCGTCTTCCGGCAAGACCGCTTCGGATTTTTTTGGCGCGGCCCACAGCGAAGCAGCAAACAAAAAAAATGCCAACGCGGCAAATACCAACAATGCGCCGAACGCAGGAGTAGCAGCCGGATGTTTACGGCGAAACAACGGATAGGAGGGGTAGGAAGAGGCGCTTTGCATTGCTATCATTTGGCTGGGTTGATATTACAACGCATCGCCACCCTTTTGAGCCGACAAGATTGAAGATGGTTGAAGCTGGAGACTTGAAGATGGAGACCGATATGCAAGCAGAGTCCCTCGCCGCCACGCGGCAGGAGTGGCGCAAACAATTTCTGCAGCAGCGCCGCGAGATGCCGGCTTCAGAACGCGCGCGCGCTGACGCTGCGCTCGATGCGCAACTACGCACCACTCTGGCGGCGCGGTGCGGCGGCACGCTGGGTTTTTACTGGCCGATCCAGGCCGAGTTTGACGCACGCCCTGCGGTGACCGAATGGCTCGACCGCGGCGGCGGCCGGCGCGCTGCGCTGCCGGTGGTGATCGCGCGCCATCAGCCGGTGCGGTTTCGCGAATGGAGTGTGACCACCGTGATGCAGCCTGCCGGCTTTGGCACATCTGTGCCATCAGCGGGAGAGTGGCTTGCACCAACAGTTATGCTCATACCACTGGTCGGCTTCGACGATGCCGGATATCGTCTCGGATATGGCGGTGGTTACTATGACCGCACCCTGGCAATTGCTCATCCGCGTCCACGCACAATTGGTATCGGTTACGCGCTCGGCCGTCTCGCCACGATTCATCCACAATCCTATGATCTGAAGCTCGATGCCTGCTTGTCGGCATAAATCGCCCGGCAAAAGCGCCATTCCGGGTCTGCCGCTATGTTAAAATTGCATGTTAAACACTTGTTTCTAAAACAAAAAGTTAGATCGATTTAACGCTGATCTGGAAATATTTTTCAGCCGCCTGTTTTATTCAACTGCCTGTTTTATTCAACTATTTGTTCAACCGCGCCGCCTCACGTTTCACGTTTATGTCACGTATGTTTATGTCACGTACGTTTATGTCACGTAAAGGCCGGCCAATTCGCAAGGTGCCATCATGACCACAGCCGCATTCGCTCCGAAGAAAAAATTCAGTTCGTTCCACCCGCCGCAGCGCACCCTGATGGGCCCGGGGCCATCGGAGATCAATCCGCGCGTGCTCGCGGCGTCGAGCCTGCCGTCAATCGGTTACCTTGACCCGATCTTCGTCGACATGATGGACGAGTTGAAGCAGCTGTTGCGCTATGCGTACCAGACCAACAACCAGCTCACCTTCCCGCTCTCTGGCCCTGGCTCGGTTGGCATGGAGTCGTGTTTCGTCAACATGGTCGAGCCGGGCGAAAAAGTCGTGGTGATGAAAAATGGCGTGTTCGGTGGCCGGATGGTCGAGAACGTGCAGCGCGCTGGCGGTATCGCGGTGACGGTTGATGACGCCTGGGGTGATCCGTGCGACCCGCAAAAACTCGAAGACGCACTAAAGAAAAATCCCGACACCAAAGTCGTCAGCTTCGTTCACGCCGAAACCTCGACCGGCGCGCAGTCAGACGCCAAGACCCTGGTTGCCATCGCCCACAAATACGGCGCGCTGACCATCGTTGACGCCGTCACTTCACTGGCCGGCACCCCGGTCAAGACCGACGAGTGGCACTTCGACGCGGTGTATTCCGGCTCGCAGAAGTGCTTGTCCTGTGTGCCCGGCCTGTCACCGGTCTCGTACAACGACGCCGTGATCGAAAAAGTCAAAAAGCGCAAAGACACCAACAAGGTGCAAAGCTGGTTCATGGATTTAAATCTGGTGCTCGGCTACTGGGGCGACACCACCCGCACCTATCACCACACCGCGCCGATCAACAGCCTGTTTGCCCTGCATGAAGCGCTGTTGCTGCTGCGCGAAGAAGGTCTGGAACATTCCTGGGCGCGCCACATGCGCCACCACCTCGCGTTCAAAGCCGGTCTCGAAGCGATGGGTCTGGAGTTCCTCGTCAAAGAGCAATACCGCCTGCCGCAGATGAACGCGATCAAGATTCCCGAGAGCTTGCAGCCGCGCGAAGCCGAAGTGAGGAAGAGCCTGCTGAACGACTTCAACATGGAAATCGGCGCTGGCTTAGGCCCTCTGGCCGGCAAGATCTGGCGCTTTGGCCTGATGGGCTACTCCTGCAAGCCGGAGAACGTGATGCTCTGCCTGTCGGCGCTCGGCTCGACCCTGATGGACATGGGGCATCCGGTCAAGGTGGGCCAGGCCGAAGCAGCGGCGCACTCGGCTTACGCCTCCCTGCACGCCTCGGCGGCGCAGGCAAAGCTGCGGGCGGCAGCGTAACGCCGCGGATGGGGATCGGGATGGCATTGTTCCGATTGCGGAGAAGCGTTGCGATGTGCGCCAGTTTTTTTGACGCCGCCGCCCAAAACGTTGTCCCCGGCAATCAAGCCAGATCATTCACCGCGTCTTGGCCAAGCTGAAAAAGATGTCTGGCGACCCCGACCGCACCCCCCCTCCGGCCGCCTTGGCGGTGAGTGGTGCGGCTGCGCATCCGGCGGTGCTGTTCGCCGACATTGCCGGCAGCACCAAGCTGTACGAAGTGCTCGGGGATGTTGCAGCCAAGCGCCTGGTCGATGATGTGCTGATTGCCCTGGTGGCGCTCACCAAGCGCCACGGCGGCCGCGTGATCAAGACCATCGGCGACGAAGTGATGTGCGTGTTCGCCAGCGCGGAAAAGACGTTTCACGCCGCCACCGACATGCAGAGCAAAGTCGATTCAATGCCGGTGGTCAGCGGCACCAAGCGGCGGATTCGGATTGGTTTTCATGCTGGCCCGCTGATCGAAGAAAACGGTGACGTATTCGGCGATACCGTCAACGTCGCGGCGCGCATGTCGGGCCTGGCCAAAGGCATGCAGATCATGACCAGCCGCAGCACCGTCGATGCGCTGCCCAGTTACTTGCGCGGTTTTACCCGCAACATCGCTTCGGTGAATGTCAAGGGCAAGGCGGATGACATGGCTGTATGTGAAGTGTTGTGGCAGGACGAAGGCGACCTCACCATGACGGTGGCGGCGGTGCCGGCGCAGGCTACCGCTGGCGGTGAACTGGTGTTAAAGCATGGCAGCGACGAGATTGTGCTTAACCGCGAGCGCAACAGCGCGGCGATGGGGCGCGACCCTGATAGCGATGTGGTGGTCTCTGATGTCAAAGCGTCGCGCCATCACGCGCGGATCGAAAAGCGTCGCGACAAATTTTTTCTCGCCGATCAAAGCACCAACGGCACGTTTGTGAAATTCAGTGGTGAAGCCGAGATCGGCTTGCGCCGGGAAGAGATCATGTTGCGCGGCAGCGGCCGGATTCTGTTTGGCCACAGCGAAGCAGAAGGCGCGGGCGAATCCGTCGAATTCTCCGTGCGCGCCTAAGCGCATTCCGCGCATCGCAACGTCAGCGCACCCGACGCGAAGCCCGACGCGCATCTCATCGTCCACGCCATGTCCGCATTACCCCCCACTCCCCAGTCGCCGATGACGGCTGAAGCCAAAGCCGAGCTGTCGCTGGAGTTGAAACGCCAGGCGCAGTCGCTGTTTGCGAGCACCGAGATCAAGCGCTCCGAGTTCATCAAACTCGGCAAAGCGCACAAAGAAGAGCTGCTCGTCGCGATGGCCGGCGAGATGCAAGCCAGAAAGGGGCGCGACCTCGCGATCTCCCGCAGCGACAAAGCGTGCAGCGACCGCGAAGCCGCCGAGCTTCAAGCAGCTGACGCCGAGGCGCGTCTGGCCGAAACGCGCGCCAGACTGGCCGAGACCGCGCAAACGCTCAGTGAAGCCGAGGCCAACCTAAGCCAGAAGTTGCGTACTCTTCCACTCGGGGCTGCAGCACCCGCCGCGCCACGCGCGCCGCATACGCCGCCAACGGCCGCCGAAGTGGCGGCGCGCTCCAATCCCAGCGTCACGCAGAGCATGCGCACTCTAGCTGAGAGTTATGAGCCGGAACATGTGGAGGACCTTGGCCTCGATTTTGACATCGGCTTGCCGTCTGCCAAAACCGGGTTGCGCAACGCCGAAGCCGATCTCCGCGCCGAGAGTGCCAAGGCAATGGAGGTGGCGAAAAAATTTGAAGAGGCGGTACGCGCCCGCCTCGGTGCGGAGCAGCGCGCCAAGGCAGAAACGAAGAAACTGGCCGCGCTTGAAGCCGAGATTGACAAGACCACCAGCGCGAAAATTTTTCTCGGCAGTGAGCTTGAGAGGGAGCAGGCACAGCATCGCGAAGTGGCGGGCCAAATCGAAGCGGTAAAAAAAACGCGTACGGATCTGGACACCCGTCTGGCGGAAGCGGCGACTGAGCAAATCCGCTTAAAACGTGAAGCCGAAGCGGCGCGCGCCGGGATTGAGACCGCGCGCAGTGCCGCCGCCAAGGCGGAAGATGAACTCAAGCAAGCTAAAACTGTCGCGCTCAGCACGCGCGCGGAGCTCGCCGCGCGTCAGCGCGAGGGCGAAACCAGCAGACACGAGCTGGCCGATCTGCTCGCGCACGTCGCCACGTTCGAGTCTGACCTCAAGCGGGAGCGCAATGCGTTGGCTGCGGTGGAAAACGATCTGGCCAGCGTGCGCGCCAAACTCGGCACCAGCACCGCCGAGTTGAACGCCGGGCGGCTCAGCATAGAGCGAGAGATTGAAGCCGCTACGGCAGAATCTGCTGGCACCCGCGCCAAAGCGGAAGCTGCGCGGAACGAAGCGCGCCGCGCTGCGGATGATTTGGCGCAGGCCAGGACGCAAGAAACGGCGGCGCACAGTGAACTTGCCGCGTTTCAACGCGAAGACGAAGCGCGCAAAAATCAGTTGACCGACGCGTATGCGCGTGCTGCCAACTTTGAGAACGAGATCAAGCGCGAGCGCGCGAAGCTCGACGCTGCGCAATCCGATCTCGTTACGCTGCGCACGCAAATCGCCGCGCGTCAGGCGGACGCCGCCGCCGAGCAAGCACGCCTCAAGCGCGACGCCGAGACCGCGCGCGCCCTGACTGACGCTGCGCGTGCCGAACTCGAGCCAGCACGCGTTGCGGCCGCTCGCGCCGAAGACGAACTCAAGCTCGCACGGCAGCACGAATCTGCCGCGCGCGCCGAGCTCGCCGCACGTGACAACGACGACATCAAGCTCAAGCATGAGCTCGCTGACCTGCTCGCCCGGGTCGCGCCGTTTGAAGCCGACCTAAAGCGCGAGCGGATGGCGCTTGACGCGGTAGAAACCGATCTTGCTGCCGTGCGCGTGCGCCGCCGCGCCACCAGCGAAAGCCTGACTGCCGAGCAGCGCCAGACCGAAGACACTGCGCGCGCGCTGGCTGATCTCAGTGCGCGCAAGAACGAACATCAAGGCCTGATTGACAGCAACGAAAAAGCCGTCGGCGAGCTGGCGCAGCGCGCCGCAGTGGTCGAGGCCGTGCGGTATCAACGCGAAGCGCAAGTCGCGCAGGCGGTCGAGCAAAACGCCACGCTGATGCTGCAGGTGCGTGATCTGATGACCAGCCGCAATGCAAAAATGATCGAAGCTGAAGCGCTCAACAACGAGCATGAAGCGCTGGCCCGGCAGGTCGCCGAAGCACGCGACAACACGCAACGCGAACGCGATGCCGCCCAGCGCCACCAAACCGCGTCGATCGCCGCGCGCACGCGCGCGGAACAGGAGTTCACCGGACTGCACCAGGAAATAGCCGCGATTCAAGCCAACCAGGCCGCACGGCGCGCCGAACACGCGCAACACATGCGCGTGCTCGACGCGGCCCGGCAAGAACTGCACACCGAGCAAACCGCACACGCCGCCAATGTCACGCGGGTGCGCGCCGGGCTGGAGCAAGCGCGCGCAGCAAAACTCGACCACGAAGCCGCCGCCGCCGTCGAGCGCATCGCCGAAGCGCGTGCCCGCGCCAGCCTCGCTGAAGTCCGGGCCAGCCTCGCCGAAGTCCGCACCGCCCTGCCGGCCGCGACGCAGCAGCGTACTGCGGCAGGCCACGAACTGGCGAATGCCCAAGCCGAGCGCCACTCACTGCGTGCGCAACTCGGTGCCGCCCACACCAGTGCTGCGCAAGCCCGGTTAGTCTGGCAGGAGCGGCAAAAAGAAACGATGCAACTGCAAGCGAGCGCGGCGCGCGAAGACGAGCAGCGTCAGCATCTCGAAACCATCGTGCGCATGTCGCGCAACGAGCGCCTCGCTCTCGAGCACGACGCCAAAGAAGCGCGTATCGCGCAAGCGGTGGTGCGCGCCAGTCTCGCCGCGAGCCGTGCCGCGACGGTGCATGCCAGCAGCGCCTTGCAAGCGGTACAGCTGCCCGACACCGCCGCCTTGCAGGCCGCGCACGCCACAGCGCAGGCACAAGTGTATGAGATCGAAGCGCGGGTTGCGCAAGAGCATGCCAGCCTCGCCGCTGCCGAAGCGCAGCTGCAACAGCTGCCGCGCCGCCGCGAAGCGCTCCTGGTGCAGCGCCGCGCCGCCGAGGCCGAGCTGGCGCAGGCGGCGGCGGACCTGCAACAAATCGCTACCGCGCTCACCCAAGCGCGCGCTGACCACGAAGCGCTTCGCGGTCCTCATGTCGAGCAGCTCGGCTTGCTCGCTGCGGAGACGCGCCAGCTCGCCAGCGCCGCCGCCGCTGCTGCCGAAGAGCGTCAGGCCGCGTTAGAGGCCCATGCCAGTGCCTTGACGGCGCTCGACTCGGTGCGCGCCGACAACACCGATCTCGCGCGCCTGCACCGCGAGGTCGAGGAAGAGTCCGCCACCGCGCGCAAATTGCAGCAAGACCTCGAAGAGGCGCGCAGCCGTGGTGCCGCCACACTGGCGGCGTTGAATCACGAAAACGCTGCGCAAGCCGCAGCCCAAGCGGTAGCCCGGCAGGTGGCCGAGGCTGAAACGGCACAAGCGATCGCCGTAGCCGAGTCCAAAGCCGTCGCGGCACGCAGCGCAGCAGCAACGGCTGTCGCTGCCGCAAACAGCGCTGCCGCCGAAGCTTCAGAGCAAGCCGAGCGCGCCGAAGCCGAGGCCGCTGCGGCCACCGAGGCCAAAGCCCACGCCGCGCAAGCGCTCGAACAGGCAGCACAGGCAAAAGCCATCGCTGCGGCAGATATTCAAGCTGCCAACGACGCCACCGCGCGTGCCATGGCCGGCGCTGACGCAGCGCGAGCGGCTGCCAGCGCCCGGGCGGACGAACTGGCACGCGAAGGCGAAGCCTTGGCCAGAGCCGCAGCTGAGGCCGAAAATGCGACCGAAAATGCGGTTGAAACTGCCCGCGCTGCGCAGCAATCAAGTGAGGAAAAAATCGCGCAAGCCAATGCGGACGCTGGCCGCATCGAAGCCGAGCTGGCGCAGATTGAAGCCGCGCATCAGGCGGCACAGTCCCGCATCGATGCCGCCCGGCAGGCGCTGATAGAAACCGAGCACGACATGGTGCAGGCGGAAGCCGCTGCCGGTGTTGCCGCTGAAACACTGCAAGCCGCGCGCGACGAGACGGCACGCGCCATCGAACTGCGCGAGGCCGAAACGCAAACCCAACTGAGCGTCGCCGCCATGCCGCGTACGCGCCGCCTGGTACCCGCGCCTGACGGGCCGCCGGAACTTGATTCTGATTCCTCGCTATTGAGCGAGCAAAAGCCCAAGCCGCGCACCCGCTGGGGGCTGATTGGTTTGGGTGCGGCGTTTGGTGTGGCTGCGCTGGCGGTCTACGTGGTGCCACGCTTCTTCCCCGAGCCAACGCCAGAACCGGCTGCTCAAGTGGCGATACAAACGCCGGGGGCTGCGGTCAATGCGGTCAACCTGTCGGCATCACCATCACCATCACCATCACCATCACCATCAATTTCAGCCGCCCTACCGCCGCTGTATGCGCCCGACGCACGGGCCAAGCGTGACCTTGCCTTGAGCTACGAGCTGAAAGCCGCGCCCGCCAAGCCCGAGCCTGCAAAACCCACACCTGCCAAACCCTGATTGCGCTATACGGCGCTCCGGTGCCGCACCGTCAGGGCTTGGAATAATTGCCATGAGAATGGCTCCAGAAGCCATTCTTGATGGACTTGTCGAGCGACGCGCCTAGGCTGCGCGCGCAACATCGCCAGTGGTCACGCCGGTGCGAAAGGCCTCGATCAGCTTCGCCTGCTTCACGTGCGCCGCCTTCAGGTGCCGCTCTTTCACGTGACCGTAGCCGCGAATCTCTTCGGGCATAGCGGCAACCGCCACTGCGATGTCGAGATTGTCTTTCGACAGTGAAGCCAACATGCTCTCGATGGTGCGGCGATAGTCCACGATCAACCCACGCTCGCTGCGCCGCTCTTCCGTCTTGCCAAAGATATCAAGCGCGGTGCCGCGCAGGCCTTTCATTTTGGCGAGCAGACCAAATGCCTTCATCATCCACGGCCCGTATTGCTGCTTGATCAATTCGCCTTGGTTGTTGCGTTTCGCCAAGAGTGGCGGCGCGAGATAAAACTTCAACTGGTAGTCGCCTTCAAACTGCGCGCGGATTTTCTCCATGAAGGCCGGATCGCTATAGAGCCGCGCCACTTCATATTCATCCTTGTAGGCCATCAGCTTGGCGTAGTAGCGCGCCACCGTCTCGGTGAGCCGGGTACCGCCGGTTTTCGCCGCTTCCGCCACGCGCACCTGCTCGACGAAATCGCTGTACTGCTTGGCATAAGCCGCGTCCTGATACGCAGTGAGCAACTCGACGCGCTTGGCGACGATCTC
Organism: Burkholderiales bacterium; assembly: GCA_043775155.1. Classification (GTDB taxonomy): domain Bacteria; phylum Pseudomonadota; class Gammaproteobacteria; order Burkholderiales; family JAEUOS01; genus CANJDH01. Next base: position 14,656 of record JAYVSR010000009.1, read on the forward strand.
TTCGAGGTTGCGCGAGAAGCCACTCGCCGACTTCGACAGCGGCGTGATGTTGACCACTTGCGCCGGTGCGGCGATGCGCTCCACTGCCGCCAGATCATGCGCGGCATAGCGGCCCCAGCCGAACGCCTTCTTGTTGAAATCAATCGACACGCCATTGAGTTCGACCGCGCGCAACAGAGCCGCTTCACCCACCGGCACCCAGCCTTGTTGAAACGCAAAGCCCAACAAAAACATGTTGGTCGCTATCGCATCGCCCATCAGCGCAGTGGCGATGCGGTTCGCGGTGAGCAGCCAGACGGCATCGCTGCCCGCCGCTTCCTTCAACGCCGCTTCCATCGCGGCCACTGGCAGCACCAAGTTCGGGTCTTTGACGAACGCCGCGATCGGCGTCAAGGTGCTGTTGACCAGCACGCGCGTGCGGCCGAGGCCAATGCGCGACAGCACGTCTTTGCCAGCGGTGACGACCAGATCAGCGCCGACCACCAGATCAGCCGCCGCCGTGCCGACGCGCGTCGCGTGCAGGTCTTCGGCACGTGCGGCGATCTGCACGTGGCTCGTCACCTGCCCGCCTTTTTGCGCCAGGCCCGACATGTCGAGCACCTGCGCGCACTTGCCTTCCATGTTCGCCGCTACCGCGACGATCTGGCCGATGGTGATGACGCCCGTGCCGCCGATGCCGGTGACGAGCATGTTGAAGGGCGTGTCCACCACGGGAATCGCAGGTGCGGGGAAATCGGGGAACGCGGTCGCATCCGCACCAGCCTTGGCGCTCGCCGTCACGGGTACAGCGGGCTTGGCCGGCTTCTTCAAACCACCGCCTTCGACGGTGACAAAGCTCGGGCAAAAACCATTGACGCAGGAGTAGTCCTTGTTGCACGCCGACTGGTTGATCTTGCGCTTGCGGCCCAACTCGGTTTCGAGTGGCTCGACCGAAATGCAGTTCGATTGCACCGAGCAATCACCGCAGCCTTCGCACACTGCGTCATTGATGAACGCGCGTTTCGCCGGGTCAGGGAACTGGCCGATCTTGCGGCGGCGGCGTTTTTCCGAGGCGCAAGTCTGGTCGTAGATCACCGCCGAGATGCCGGGCATCTCGCGCAACTGCTTTTGCACCGCATCGAGTTGATCGCGATGATGGATCGTGGTGCCGGGCGCCCACGCAGTGGCGGAGGAATACTTCTCCGGCTCGTCAGTGACCACCATGATCGGAGTAACACCTTCGGCGTGCAGTTGTTGGGATATGAGCCAAGGGTTGAGCGGGCCATCGTGGCGCTGGCCGCCGGTCATTGCCACCGCGTCGTTGAACAGCACCTTGTAAGTGGCGTTGACTTTTGATGCCACCGCCGCGCGAATCGCCAGCAAGCCGGAGTGAAAATAAGTGCCATCACCCAGATTGATGAACACATGCTTCTCGTCAGTGAAGTGCGCGGCACCGGCCCAGGTCACGCCTTCCGCTCCCATGTGGGTGAAGGTCGAGGTCTCGCGATCCATCCACTGCGCCATGTAGTGGCAGCCAATGCCGGCCAGCGCGCGCGAGCCTTCCGGTACTTTGGTCGAGGTGTTGTGCGGACAACCGGAGCAGAAGTAGGGCGTGCGCACCGGCAGCAGTGCGGCCTTGGCGACTGCGCCTTCTTTGGCGTCTAGAAACCCGATGCGGGCATCGAGCCTGGCCTGAAGATCGGCTCCCACCAAGGGTTTCAGCCGTTTTACCAGGGCGCGGGCAATGATCGACGGCGTCAGTTCGCCATAGGTCGGCAACAACTCGGCACCGGCCGCATCATGCTTGCCGGTCACGCGTGGCGCGGATGCAGCGCCGTACAAAAGTTCTTTCAACTGCGACTCAATGAGCGCGCGCTTCTCTTCGACTACAAACACTTCATCAAGCCCTTGCGCAAACTCGCGCGCGCCCACATCTTCCAGCGGCCAGGTCACGGCGATCTTGTACAAACGGATGCCAAGATCAGCCGCCATCTTTTGATCGAGACCTAAGTCGGCCAGCGCTTGACGCAAGTCCGCATACGCCTTGCCAGCGGACGCCAGACCCAGCTTCGGCTTCACGCCCGAGCCTTCGCGCCACAACACTTGATTCAACTTGTTCGCGCGCACATAGGCCTTGACCGCAGGCAGCTTGAAGTTGAGCAGCCGAATTTCTTCACCGATAAAGTCAGTGATGTTGAAGCGAATCCCCAGGCCACCAACCGGCAATTCAAAATCCGTCGGGATCACCGGCACGATGCGACTCGACGACAAATCAACCGTCGCCCCCGACTCAACAATATCGGTCACGCACTTGATGCCGCTCCACAGCGAGGCATAACGCGACATCGCGAAACCGTGCAGGCCATAGTCAAGAATGTCCTGCACGCCAGCCGGATAAAACACCGGGGTCGAGCAGGCGATAAAAATTTGTTCCGACTGATGCGCGGTAGTCGAAGACTTCGCGCCGTGATCATCCCCCGCCAGTGCCAGCACACCGCCCCAGGCCGAGGTGCCGGCCATGTTGGCGTGCTTGAACACATCGCCGCAACGATCCACCCCCGGCCCCTTGCCGTACCAGATGCCAAACACGCCGTCGTAGCGCGCGCCAGCAAACATGTTCACCTGCTGCGTGCCCCAGATCGACGTCGCCGCGAGGTCTTCGTTCACCCCCGGCTGAAACACGATGTGGTGCTCCTTCAAATGCTTTTGCGTCCCCGATTTCGCCAGCGTCTGGTCGTAGCTGCCGAGCGGCGAACCGCGATAGCCGGAGATGAAGCCGGCGGTGTTCTTGCCGCGCGCGAGGTCGGCATCGCGCTGCATCATCGGCAGACGCACCAAGGCTTGCGTGCCGGTCATGAAGGCAGTGCCGCTGTCCTTGGTGTACTTGTCGTCGAGGGAAACGGTTTCGAGCAACTTTCTGTCAATGGGGGCGTTCATGTGTGGCCTTGAGTGAAAAGCAGGAGGGGACAAAAACAGCGGCAGACTTGAGTGTGCCAAGTATAGTGAAGCGCGGTGCTTTCATGCCAAAATCCGCTTCACGATGTTCTGTATAAAAATATTCAATGTTTTTAAGAAGAGAAATTTTTTCCGGGCGTGCGACCGATCAGAAGCTAGTGCAGCAAGAATTGCTGTGGAAAATTCCACGATTTGAAAGAGAGAAAAACCGCAAGCGCCGTTTGGGATTCAAGCAGATTTTGAAAGCCACGCCCGGGAGTTCGCCATGTCATTTGAATTTAAAGTTACTCAAATTGAAAAAATGCCTAGTGCCAAAATTGGCGTACTTAATGGGCAATTGATTTCCGGCAAATTCAAAACCGGCTCCATCGTGAATTTGATCCACGGTCGGGAATCGATTCCAATGAAGATCAAAGGCGTGGTGCTCGATTACGCGGATCTTGGCGATGGACGCCGCCGCGACCCAAAACAAATCAGCCTGTCGGTGGATTTGCGCGAGCACGCCATGACGCTGGTGCAAGAAGGTGATCGCCTGGTGATGCCGTGAACTGCCGGGCAGTGTCCGGCCAAATGAAAATGGCGCTCAATTGAGCGCCATTTTCATTTGGTCAACGCCCTGTCGCAATCACGCCAAATTCGCGCAACTTCGCAATTGCCACATCATCAAACCCCGCGCCACCCAGCAGCGCCAACTGGTCTTTCCCACGAGATCCGCACGCACCAACGGTTTCAAGCCACTCCGGCCCAACAAGTCCGATCCGTGGGCCTCTTGGATCAGCGTATGTATGGACTCCGGCGGCAGCGTCAGAAAACCACTGTATGAAGCGGCAGCAGCGCCCCGTACAATGCTGCGAGCTTGCCCGGCCCGCCCCCGCCTACCCGTCTGCCTCATCTGCTATCGCCGCCCATCTGACCGACTCCGACCTCCGTGACCGCGCCGCCCAACTCCCCGCAAAAACTTCCCGCCAGTTCGGCCGAACTCACGGCAGAGCTGCTTGCCGCATTGCGCGAGCAAGTGCCGCATGTCTTCACCGAAAGCGGTATTGACTTCGACAAACTCAAGGCCGCGCTCGGCGGCGCGGTAGCGGACGGCAAAGAACGCTACGGTCTCACCTGGGCGGGCAAGATGGAGGCCTTCCGCAACGTGCAGAGTGTCTCCAACGGCACCTTGGCACCGATGCCGCACGACAGCGTCAACTGGGACGGCACCGGCAACCTCATCATCGAAGGCGACAACCTCGAAGTGCTCAAGCTGTTGCAGCGTCCGTACCACGGCAAGGTCAAGATGATCTACATCGACCCGCCCTACAACACCGGCAACGAGTTCATCTACCCCGACAACTTTCGCGAAGGCCTGCAAGACTACCTGCGCTACTCCGGCCAGATCAGTGAAGAAGGCTTCGCACAATCGGCCAACAAAGACAGCAACGGCCGCTACCACAGCAACTGGCTCAACATGCTCTACCCGCGCCTATTCTTGGCGCGCAATCTGCTGCGCGAAGACGGCGTGATTTTTGTCAGCATCGACGACCATGAAGTGCATAACTTGCGGCACTTGATGGATGAGGTGTTTGGCGAGGAGAATTTTGTTGCGTCCGTTGTATGGGAAAAAGTCTACACAACCAAAAATGATGATGCGCATCTTTCGTCAAGCCATGAGTATGTAGTTTGCTTCGCACGAAATCTTGCCGGCGCGTCGCTGGGATTGCTTGCGCGCTCCGCCGAAATGGATGCGCGATACAAAAATCCAGATAAAGATGAGCGCGGACCTTGGAAGGCCATCCCACTGTACGCAGACGGGGAGCGAAAAAATGGCCGGTACGTCATCACTGCACCGAACGGAGCGCCGCACACGCCTAGGGCCAACATGCATTGGCGCTATCGCCAAGAGGACATGGCCGTGCTGCTTAACGACAATCGAATTTATTTTGGCGCTGATGGAAGTGGGCAGCCAAATTTGAAGCGATTTTTGAGCGAGGTGAATGCCGGTGTAAAGGCACGCACCCTATGGTCACACAGCGAGGTGGGGAGTAACGACTCTGCGAAGCGAGAGTCCAGATCGTTATTTGGCGAAGAGGCACCTTTCCCGTATCCAAAGCCGAGCACCTTGGTCGCCAGAATGCTGGAGCTTTCATCCAAGCCAGACGATTTCGATGATGAACATATCATCCTCGACTTCTTCGCGGGCTCCGGTACCACCGCCCACGCAGTGCTTGAGCTAAACGCCAAAGATGGCGGTAATCGCAAATTCATTCTCGTGCAGTTGCCGGAGAAGACCGATAACCCGAATTTTCCGACCATCGCCGACATTACGCGCGAACGCGTGCGGCGCGTGATAGCGAAGCTTGAATCAGCGGCGGCGGAGAAGACCGGCGCTGACCGGCAATCAAGCATGGCGCTTGGCGGGAGTACGCCTGTGGTGAAGGTTGAGCCGGACTTGGGCTTTCGCGCCTTCCGTCTGGCGGCGTCGAATTTCCGCGTGTGGGACGCCGGGAATGCGGGTGATCCGCATGCGCTGGCGCAGCAGATTGCGCTGCATGCGGACAACGTGAACGGCGCGGCCTCGTCAGGTGCGCTGGTGTATGAATTGATGCTGCGCGCCGGCTTGCCGCCTTCGGTACAGGTGGAACGGGTCGGGATTGCTGCCGGCGGCGGCGCGTGTGAAGCTTTTGCGGTGGATGGGGATGCCTTGCTGGTGTGTGTGGAGAATGCGGTGACACCGGCGCTGATGCGCGCGATGATTGCGCGCAAGCCGAAAAAGCTGGTGTGTCTCGACAAGGCGTTTGCGGGCGACGATGCGGCCAAGACCAACGCGCTGCTTGAAGCGGCCAGCCACGACGTGATGTTCTACACCGCATGAAGATTCTTTTTGACGCTGGGCAGCCTTACCAGCTTGATGCGATCAATGCTGTGGTCAACGTGTTCGCCGGCCAGCCGCGCACCGATGACTCACAAATGGGGTCGCAAGCGCGCCTGGACTCACCGTTTGATGTTGGCGGACTGTGGAGCGAGACCGGGATTGGCAATGCACTGAACTTGAGTGAGGCGGCGTTGCTCCGCAATGTGCGGGCGGTGCAGACTGCCAATGAAGTGGTGCTGTCGGCGAGTCTTGCGGCACTGCCGGGGGGTGGTGGCACAGCGGGGAACGGCACGGCGGGCGGCGGCATGGCCGCGATGCCTGCGTTTCCGAATTTCTCCATCGAGATGGAAACCGGCACCGGCAAGACCTATGTTTATCTGCGCACTGCGTTCGAGCTGCACCGCAAATACGGTTTCTCGAAATTCATCATCGTGGTGCCGAGTGTGGCGATTCGCGAAGGGGTGATGACGAGCCTTGCGCTCATGAGTGAGCATTTTCGCGGCATCTATGGCAATCCGCCATTCGACACCTGGGTCTACGACAGCCGCCAGGTGTCTCGGGTACGTGCGTTTGCGATGGGCAATACCTTGCAGTTCATGGTGCTGAACATCGACGCGTTCAACAAGTCGGCAAACGTAATTAACCACCCGAACGACCGGCTTTCCGGCTTGAAGCCGATCGAGTTTATTCAGTCCACCCGCCCGATCGTGGTGATGGACGAGCCGCAGAACATGGAGAGTGACCAGGCACGCACTGCAATCGCGAGCCTGAACCCGCTTTGCACGCTGCGCTACTCGGCGACCCATCGCAATACCTACGACTTGCTTTACAAGCTTGACCCGGTGCGCGCGTATGACCTGAAGCTGGTCAAGCGCATCGAGGTTGATTCAGTACTCGATCAGCCGGGTTTCAATCAGGCCTATGTGGGATTGAAGTCAATTACCGCGACCAAGACCCGGATCACGGCGAAGATCGAGATTGATGTCAACGGCAAGGACGGTCCGCAGCGGGCCCAATTCAAGCTCCAAAGCCCGAAGCATCAAGCCGATTTATACGAATTGTCAAAAGGGCGGGAAGCCTATCGCGGCTGGATCGTTGACAACCTCTCGTTTGAGCATAAGTGTGTGAGCTTCACCAATGGCGTCGAAGTCAATGCCGGTGACGCCACCGGTGCGCGCCAGGACGACGTGATGCGAATCCAGGTGCTGGAGACGGTACGCGAGCATTTCGAGAAGGAGATGGCGATTCACCAGGCGCAGCCTGTCGGGCGGCGCATCAAGGTGCTGTCGCTGTTTTTCATCGACCGCGTCGCCCATTACGCGCGCGAGGACGGCAAGATTCGCCGATGGTTCGTGGAGGCGTACCAACAGATTTCGGCATTGCCGAAGTACGCTGCGATGTTTGGCCCCGGTGGCCCGCTCGAAGTGGAGTCCGTGCATAACGGTTACTTCGCCACGGTCAAAGGGGTGGCGAAGGATTCGCGCGGCGACACCGCTGCTGATGACGAGGCCTTTGAACTCATCATGCGCGCGAAGGAGCGGCTCTTGGCGATGGACGAGCCGCTGCGTTTCATCTTTAGCCATTCGGCGCTGCGTGAAGGCTGGGACAATCCCAACGTATTTCAGATCTGCACTCTGAACGAGACCAAATCCGAAATCAAGAAGCGGCAGGAAATCGGCCGTGGCCTGCGTTTACCGGTGATGGAGAACGGCGAACGCTGCCGCGATGAGCGCATCAACCGCCTGACCATCATTGCGAACGAAAGCTATACCGATTTTGCCGCCAAGCTGCAATCGGAGATTGAGTCTGAATGCGGCGTGAGCTTTGCCGGGCGCATCGCTGCGAAGAAAGACCGCAAACGCATCGGCCTTAAAACCGGATGGCGCTTGAACGAAGATTTTCAGAACATCTGGAAGCGCATATCGCATCAGACACGCTACTCCGCGGCCTTTGATACGGCGGCCTTGATCGAGCGGGCGGCAAAACGCCTGGCTGAGGGCGAGAAACTCGCGGCGCCGCGCGTCACCGTGCAGAAGGCGGCGCTGGCGCTCACCACCGGCGGTGCCGAAACGCAGTTGCTGGTGGCGCGGCAGGACGAAGGCGTGTATCGCTCATATGCCGTGCCGGATTTGATCGCCTACATTCAGCAGGCCACCGAATTGACGCGCAGCACGATTGCTCAAATATTGGTGCGCTCGGGGCGCTTGCATGAAGTGCCGGTCAACCCACAGCAGTTCCTCGATCAAGCTCTGGCCGCCGTCAGGCATGAGTTGCGCGCCGTCATGATTGACGGCATCAAGTACGAACGCGTGGATGGCGCGTCCTATGACCAGATGTTGTTTGAGAGCGAGGAGTTGTACGGCTATCTCGCAAACACGGCACCGGTGGCGAAGTCGATTTACGATGAAGTGGTCTTCGACTCCGGCATCGAACGCGACTTTGCAGAGGCGATGGAAGCGCGCACTGACATCAAGCTTTGCGTCAAGCTGCCGCCGTGGTTTCTGGTGCCCACGCCGGTGGGCAAGTACAACCCGGACTGGGCCATCGTGATGGAGCACGAGCACAAGGTTTATCTGGTGCGCGAAACCAAGGGCGAGGGCAACATTGAAGCGCTGGCAGCGGATGAGCGCGACAAAGTAAAGTGCGGTGCCAGACATTTTGGCGCGCTTGGCGTCGACTTCGCCGTGGTGACCTCCGCCGCCGACTTGAAAGTCGCCAGTCGCGGGGCTTGATCGGCTTGGCCACGCGCGGCAGCGTCGCGCAGATACCGCGCACCAAATGTTGCCCCTGCGCACCGGTGCGGTGCCGCGATGCAATCTGCCGGTTGCGTGGTTCCGCCCGGCTTGTCCGGCCCACCGCCCGGTCTGCTGCTTGCGGTAGATGGCACACCGCTTGCATTGATTTGCCCAGTGACTCGACGACGAGTCGCGCTGGAGGTTGCCCGGTGGGCGGCCGGTACATCAACGGAGATGTCACGCATGAAAACTTCATTCTGGAAGGCCGGGCATCCGCCCACGCTGTTCGCGGCCTTTCTGTACTTCGATCTTGCATTCATGGTTTGGGTCGTGCTCGGCCCGCTTGGCGTGCAGATCGCCAAGGACCTGGCTCTCACGCCGGCGCAACAAGGCTTGATGGTTGCCACACCCGTGCTGGCTGGCGCGCTCCTGCGCATCGTCATGGGCATTTTGGTGGATCACCTTAAACCCAAGCTGGCCGGCGCGATTGGCCAGGTGGTGGTGATTGCTGCGCTGATGTTCGCCTGGGTAGCAGGCGTCAAGAGCTACGAGCAGGTGCTGTTGCTGGGGATTTTTCTTGGCGTGGCCGGCGCATCGTTTGCCGTCGCGCTGCCACTCGCCTCGCGCTGGTATCCGCCCGAGCATCAGGGCACCGCGCTCGGAATTGCCGGCGCCGGCAACTCGGGCACCGTGCTCGCTGCATTGTTCGCGCCTTCGCTGGCGCAGGCTTACGGCTGGCAGAACGTGTTTGGCTTTGCGCTGATTCCGCTGGTGCCGGTGCTCATCTTCTACCTTCTGGTCGCGAAGGACAGCCCGGATTGCCCGCCGCCCAAGCCCTTCTCCGAATACCTCAAGGTGTTGAAAGACCGCGACGCCTGGTGGTTCATGTTTTTCTACAGCGTCACCTTCGGCGGTTTCGTCGGCCTGGCTTCTTCACTGACGATTTACTTCAACACGCAATATGGCTTGTCTGCCGTCACCGCCGGTTTCTACACTGCGGCATGCGTGTTTGCAGGCTCGATGTTCCGCCCGCTCGGCGGCGCGATTGCGGACCGGATCGGCGGCATCAAGTCGCTCTCACTAATGTATGTGCTGGCAGCGCTGTTCCTGTTCATTGTCAGCTTCGGCCTCGAATCGCAATATGCCACGCTTGCAGTGTTCGTTGCGGCGATGCTCTGCTTGGGGATGGGCAATGGCTCGGTATTTCAGCTGGTACCGCAGCGCTTTCGCAAGGAGATCGGCGTGATGACCGGGCTGGTCGGTATGGCTGGCGGGCTCGGCGGGTTTTATCTGGCGTCGAGCCTGGGTTTCTCGAAGCAGCTTACCGGCAGCTATCAGACCGGGTTTCTGATTTTCGCGGCGCTGGCGATTGTTGCGCTGGCTGGTCTCACCGTGGTGAAGTCGCGCTGGCGCAGCACCTGGGGTTCGGCGCAGATGACGACTGCAAAAATCTGACGATGGCCAGAGGTTAATTTAGGCAGGGCGATTCCTACGCCACAAGTGGCTAACATGCTTCCATGCCACTAAGCATCAGCACCGGCCACGCCTCGCTCAAGGGCGTGCGCGAGCGCAACGAAGACTTCCTCGGCATGATCGTGCCGGAGGGGGATGAGCTCGCCAACAAAGGGATCATCGCCGCGATTGCTGATGGGGTCTCGGGTCACGGCGGCGGCCGCGAAGCAGCCGAGTATGCGGTGCGCGGCTTGCTGTCCGACTACTACTCAACGCCGGATACCTGGGAAGCCAGTCTCAGTGTTGATCGTGTCACCAACGCGATCAACCGCTGGGTCATCGCGCAGGGCCGCAGCCACACCGAGTGGGCCGGGATGGCGACCACGCTGACCGCACTGATCTTGCGCGGGCGGCGCTACACCCTGGCGCACGTCGGCGACACCCGCTGCTATCTCGCCAAGCGTGCCGCCGGCAGCAAGGGCACGCTTGGCACCAATGGCGGCGCGCTGCCGTTGCAACAACTGACCACCGATCATGTCTGGGACCGCCCCGGCATGCAGCACGTGTTGACGCGCGGCATCGGTATCGACGAGCGCCTGCATCTGGATTTCTCCGAAGGTGAGCTGG
>JAYVSR010000010.1:0-9564 GCA_043775155.1 Burkholderiales bacterium
GCGGGCCGTTGAACGACAACAGCATGGTGTAGCCATCAGGCGCGGATTTCGCCACCGCATCGGTGGCCTGGGTGCCGCCCGCAGCCGGGCGGTTCTCGACGACGATGGCCTGGCCGAGCGCGTCCTTCATCTTGTCCGCGAGCGGCCGCGCGATGGCGTCGAGCGAGCTGCCGCCGGGCGCGGCGACGATGAAGCGGATCGGCTTGGCGGGCCACGCTTGACCCTGTGCAACTGTGGCGGTCAGAGCGAACAACAGCGACAGAGAGAGCTGCGGTAATGGGTTCATGATGTTCTCCGGAGTAAATACGGTATGCGCTTACGGCAACGCAATCCCGGTCAAGGCCTGGTAATAGCGGATCACCGCGTTGTCATCTTCGTGCTCGTGTCCGAGCGCCAGCGTGGCGAGAAACACTTGATGCGCTTGCCCGCCGATCGGCAGCGGAAACTTCAGCGACTTCGCAAAGTCCAGCGCCAAGCCCACGTCCTTGGTGATGATCGGCACCGCCGCCGTCACCGTGCGGTCGCCCGCGATGATGCGCTTCATCCGGTCGCCCGCCATCCAGCTTTGGCCGGAGCTAGCCATCACGACATCGTAGATTTTTTGCGGGTCGAGCCCGGCCTTGATACCGAGCGAAAACGCTTCGGCTGCGGCCACCGAGTTGATCCCGGCCATCAAGTTGTTCACCAGCTTCATGCGCGCGCCGTCGCCTGCCGTGTGGCTGATGACGAAGCGCTTGTCGCTCATCGCTTGCAGCACGGCGTCACATTGCGTCAGCGCGCTTTGCGGCCCGGCGATCATCATGCTCATGGTGCCGGCCGCCGCGCGCACCGGGCCGCCGGAGATCGGCGCGTCGAGCATCTCGATGTTGCGTGTGGCGAGGTCGTGCGCGATTGACGCCATGTCGTCCGGCGCGATGGTCGAGCAGACCATCACCACGCCGCCCGCTTGCATCGTCTCGCACAGACCGCCCGCGCCGAAACACACCTCGCGCGTTTGCGCCGCATCGACGACGACGGTGATGACGATGCTGGCTTCACGCGCGACCGCCGCAGCGTCGGCGCACACCACCGCGCCCGCGTCTGCCGCCAGCTGGTTGCGTTCCGGATTGACATCGCGCACCAGCACGCGAAAACCCGCGCGCAACAAGGCTTGGGTGATACCCAAACCCATTGCGCCGGGGCCGATTACACCGATAGAAGTGGTCATTTTTCGAGTCGCGCTTTTGCGTTATTTGAGAGGAGAAAACAGGGTGGCGCGGTAGAATAGCGCGTTTTTAAACGGCAAATTTTGATGACTTCATTTGCAATGGTGGGCTTAGGCAAGATGGGCGCAAACATGGCGCGGCGTCTGGCACAAGGCGGCATTCGCGCTGCGCTGTTTGATCAAAACGCCAACACCACCCAAGCCCTCGCCGCCGAGATCGGTGCGCCATTCGCAGCGACGCTGACCAAACTCGTCGAGCAAGTGCAGTCGCCCCGCGTGATCTGGCTGATGCTCCCGGCAGGCGACGCCACCGAGACGGCGATTGCCACGATTGCGCCGCTGCTCACCGATGGCGATGTGATCGTCGATGGCGCCAACAGTTTTTATAAAGACTCAGTGCGCCGCGCCGCGATGCTCAAGCGCAATAGCTTGTTGTTTGTCGATGCGGGTGTTTCCGGCGGTGTGCATGGATTGGCGAATGGCTATTGCCTGATGGTCGGCGGTGAAGAAGACGCGGTGTCGCGCGTCAAGCCTTATTTGCGAGCGCTGGCGCCAGCACTTGATACTGGATGGCTGCACGCCGGCCCAAGCGGCGCCGGCCACTTCGTCAAGATGGTTCACAACGGCATCGAGTACGGCATGATGCAAGCCTTGGCCGAAGGCTTCGCGCTGATGGGTGCGAAAAAAGAATTCGATCTCGACTTAGCCGCCGTTGGCGAGTTATGGAAACACGGCAGCGTGGTGCGCTCGTGGCTGCTCGATCTCACGGCCGATGCGCTCAAGGCCGATGCAGCGCTCGCCGACATCAAACCGTTCGTGCCGGATTCCGGCGAAGGCCGCTGGACCGCTCTGGAAGCGGTGGAGCTTGGCGTGCCCGCGCCGGTGATGAGCCTCGCACTGATGATGCGTTACGCCACCCAGGGCAACAATGATTATTGCGCCAAACTGCTCGCCAAAATGCGCCAGGGCTTTGGCGGACATGAAGTGAAAAAAGCTGAGTAAACGCATCGTGACGACTCTACAAAACGACACCTTCCTGCGCGCCCTGCTGCGCCAGCCGACGCCCTACACGCCGGTGTGGATGATGCGTCAAGCCGGGCGCTATCTGCCGGAGTACAACGCGACGCGCAAACAAGCCGGCTCGTTTCTCACGCTGTGCAAAACCCCTTCACTCGCGACCGAAGTGACCTTGCAACCGCTGGAGCGCTTCCCGCTCGACGCCGCGATTTTGTTTTCCGACATCCTGACGATTCCCGACGCAATGGGGCTGGGCCTGTATTTTGCCGACGGCGAGGGGCCAAAGTTCGAGCGCCCGGTGCGCGACGAAGCGGCGGTGGCCAAGCTGGTCGCGCCGGACATCGCGACTGATCTCAAATACGTCACCGATGCAGTGAGCGAAATCCGCCGCGCCTTGAAAGGCAGCGTGCCGCTGATCGGTTTCTCCGGCAGCCCGTGGACGCTCGCCTGCTACATGGTCGAGGGCCAGGGCAGCAGCGACTATCGCTTGGTCAAGACGATGGCGTATCAGCGGCCTGACCTGATGCACAAGATGCTCGAGGTCACCGCGCGGTCGGTGACGGCCTACCTCAACGCGCAAATCGAAGCCGGCGCGCAAGCGGTGATGCTGTTCGATAGCTGGGGCGGGGTGTTGTCGGCAGCGGCGTATCGCGAGTTTTCGTTGCGTTATATCGAGATGGTGATGGCCGGTTTGAAGCGCGAAGCCGACGGCAGGCGAGTACCCGCTATCGTTTTCACCAAGGGTGGTGGCTTGTGGCTGGAAGATATTGCGGCGACGGGTTGCGATGCCGTTGGGCTGGACTGGACCATCGAGTTGTCGGCGGCGCGCGCGCGGGTGGGCAGCAAGGTGGCACTGCAAGGCAATCTCGACCCAGCGGTGTTGTTCGCGCCGCCCGAGGCGATTCGCGCCCAGGTGGGCCAGGTGCTGGCGTCGTACGGTACGCATACAGCAGGCAGCGGCCACGTGTTCAACCTCGGCCACGGCATTTCGCAGTTCACCCGGCCTGAGCACGCGGCTGCGTTGATTGCGGCGGTGCATGAGCTGAGCCCGCAGTACCATCGTTGATTGGGTGACTGGGTTTGCTTTACGGCAACGTATGCCAATGGCATGTATTTTCACCGTCGCCAGCCTTGAGAGCCAGCAAACACAAGGGTTTGCGGGCGGTGCGGGCGGAGAGCCTCAAACCATGCGCTTTTCCAAGGTGATGCCCTTGAAATTGAGCATTCATGCGGGTTTCCGAGCGGTGCTTAAAGGTGGCGCGGGCCTTGACTTATGCACAAATTTTGGCTAGCCGACGCAGCGTTGCGTTGCTGCAACACGAACTCGGCATTCAATCGCTAAGTCCATGAATTCAATGCTCTTTTTTTGTGCGGCTTTTTTGTGCGACACCCCCGAAAGCGTTGCTCCATCACGGTTTCCGGGGGGTTTGGCAAAGTTATCAACAGTTTTGTCCACAGGTTTTGTGGGCTTCGTCAAAGACCCTTTGTGGGCTGGTGTTTAGGCGTCACACTTAAGCTAATACATTAAGTCGAATGGCCTATATTCAAGTCGCTCTCGACGTGCCGCTGCCGACGCTGTTTGATTACGCGTGGCCCGCCACGGTTACAGGCGAGAGCGCGACGGCGGAGCAGATCATCGGGCGGCGCGTCATCGTGCCGTTCGGGCGGCGCAATGTGACTGGGTTGGCGGTGTCGGTCAGCGCGGCGTCGGCGTTTGACGCTGCGCGGATCAAGCCGGTGCGCGAGGTGTTGAACGACATCACGCCGCTGCCACCCGCCTGGCTCGCGTTGATGCGTTTTTGTGCCGGGTATTACCAGCATCCGCTGGGCGCAGCGGCGCTGTCGGCGTTGCCGCAGGGTTTAAAAAGCGGGAAAACGCTCGACCCGTTGCTGAGCACGCGGCTCGCTTGGCAGGGCGCAGAGCCGGTCTGGCCGAAGCGCGAGCACGTCAAGGCGGCGATGGCGGCGCGACTTCGGGCTGCGGCTCAAGGGCAGGCTGTGGCCCCAGGGCATGCAGCGGCGCAAGGGCAGGCTGCGACCCCAGGAGCGCAGGCGACGACCGAAGCCGCCGTGGCTGCGCCAGTTTACGGTTGCGACCTGGCCGGTGCGTCACCCAAGGCGCTCGCCTATCTCGCCGCCTGGCGCCTGGAAGGCTGTGTGATCGAGGCCGCGCCGCCGCCGTTTGCCGTCGGCGATGCACCGGCGCTCAACCCGGAGCAAGTCACGGCTGTCGAACAAATCACCGCGTCGATCAACGACCGCGATGGTGCCGGCAGCTATCGCGCCCATCTGCTGCACGGCGTCACCGGCAGCGGCAAGACCGAGGTCTACCTGCGCGCCGCCGCTGCTGCGCTGGCGCGCGGTCGCCAGGTGTTGCTGCTGGTACCCGAAATCAACCTCACGCCGCGCCTGATGCAATCGGTGCGGGCGCGGTTTCCCTCCAGCACTATCGTCGCTCTGCACAGTGAACTAAACGAGAGCGAGCGCTTGCATGGCTGGCTGCTGGCGCACGCGGGCGAGGCCAGTATCGTGCTCGGCACCCGCCTCGCGGTGCTGGCGTCGCTGCCGCGTTTGGGCCTGATCGTCGTCGATGAGGAGCACGATCCTTCGTTCAAGCAGCAAGAGGGCATGCGCTACTCGGCGCGTGATCTGGCGGTGTTTCGCGCGCATCAGGAGAACCTGCCGATCGTGCTCGGCTCGGCCACGCCCTCGCTCGAAACCTATGCGCACGCCGAATCGGGGCGCTACGCCCGGCTTAGGCTCGGGCGCCGCGCGGTGGCCAACTCGGTGCTGCCGCGCGTCCGCCTGATTGACCTCAACACCGCACCGCTCGAACACGGTGTTTCAGCGGCGGTGCGCGACGCCGTGCAGCAGCGGCTGGGCGCTGGCGAACAGAGCCTGGTGTTTCTCAACCGGCGCGGTTTTGCGCCGGTGTTGTCTTGCGCCGGCTGTGGTTGGGTGAGTGCTTGCACCCGCTGCACGTCTTATCTGGTGCTGCACCGGCATGGCAGCGCAAACAAATTGCAGAGCGACGGCATGCTCAGTTCCGGGCATCTGGTGTGCCACCACTGCGGCTTCGACACTGCGGTGCCGGAGCGTTGCCCGACCTGCGGCAACCTCGACATTCGCGCCTACGGCCAAGGCACCCAGCGACTGGAGTCGCGCTTGAGCGAGGCGTTTCCGGGCGCGCGCATTTTGCGCATCGACCGCGACGCCACCGCGCGCAAGGGGTCGGCCGAGCGCTTGTTCGCGCAGGCGCATGGCACCGAAGTCGATATTTTGGTCGGCACGCAAATGCTCGCCAAGGGGCATGACTTCAAGCGGCTGACGCTGGTCGCTGCGCTCAATGTGGACGCGGCATTGTTCAGCGCGGATTTTCGCGCCGGTGAGCGGCTGTTCGCGCAACTCATGCAAGTGGCCGGCCGCGCCGGCCGTACCGAAAAGCCCGGCGAAGTGCTGATCCAGACCCGCAACGGCGGCCACCCGCTGTTCCAGGCATTGATGGATCACGACTACGACCGCTTCGCCCGCAATTTGTTGAAAGAGCGCCAACAAGCCAGCCTGCCGCCGGCGGCGTATCAAGCGATGCTGCGCGCCGAAGCCGCCACGCTTGCCCATGCGCTGGAATTTTTGCATCAGGCCGCCGCCCAAGGCGAGGACGCTGCGGGCATCATGATGTACGACCCGGTGCCGATGGTGGTGACGCGCTTGATGAATGCCGAGCGCGCGCAGTTGATGGTCGAGTCCAGCTCACGCCCGGCCTTGCAGGCGTTTCTCACCGGCTGGAGCGCGTGGCTTTACGCCAACGCGCCGCGCAGTGTGCGCTGGCACCTTGAGGTGGATCCGCTGGAGATTTGAAGCGCCAAGAATTGAACGCCAGGTTTTACGCAACAGCGTTTGCGCAACAGCGTATACACAACAGCGACCCGCCGTGAAAACAAAAACGGCACCGCGAGGGTGCCGTTAATGTAGTGAACGCAGCCGGCTTATTTCGCCGCCGCATCCGCCAGATTGACTTCAACCCGGCGTGCTTCGGCGCTGTCGCCGCCTTTGATCTCTACGGGCTTCTTGAGCGCAACGCGGTCTTCGGCAATGCCAGCCGCCTTGAGCGCATCGCGCACCGCGAATGCCCGCACCTTCGCCAGCTCAGCGTTCTTCGCGGCGTTGCCGGTGCTATCGACGTAGCCGGAGATCGTCACTTTGGCCGCAGCATTGCCCTTGAGCCAGGCGGTGGCGGCATCAATCGCCTTCTTGCCGTCAGCGTCAATCGCCGACGCGCCGGACGCAAACAACACCTTGGCCGGGAACGCGTTGGCAGATGAGGCGGCGGCGGTCGCGCCACCCGGCGCAGCGGCAGCCGGTGCCATCGCAGAAGCCGCCGTCGCTGCTGCTGCTGCTGCGGGAGCCGCCCCGGCAGCACCAGCAGCACCAGCCGCAGCAGCGGGCATCGCCGGCTCTTTAAATTTGCCGCCCGAACCATTCGCCATATAAACGATTGCCAACGCGATTTCGTGATCGTCAAGATCGGGGTTGCCGCCTCGCGGGGGCATGCCCTTGGCCGTGCCTTTGATCGCGTCGTTGGTGATCGCCGCCAGACCTTCCTTGATCAGCGGCGCCCAGGCGGCGTTGTCGCCCATCTTCGGGGCGGTGGCGATGCCGGGGGTGCCGTGGCAGCTAATGCACAGGCCTTTGAACACTTGCTCGCCGGTCTGGAACACCTTCGGCGCATTGGCGTCCTTCAGGTTCAGCGCGGCAACTGGCATGATCCGTTCCGCCACATTCTGCGGCTTTTGCGCGGTCTCAGCCGACACGCCCTGCTTGCCGCCAGTCACATAGGCGACCAAAAAACCAATCAGACTGATCGGGATCACAAACGCCAGGATCACGATGGTGAGCAACTGTTTTGGGGTCTTGATGGGGGTATCGTGTTGATCGCTCATGGCGAGTCCTCTGGATGAAAAGCGCGGTGTAAAGCACGGGGTAACGCGGCGCGCGCCGCAACGACTGCACGTCTTCCAAAACCGGGCGTAGCAGCGCTGTAAAGCCGTAAATTATACCGGGGAATGCACTGCTGTCATGCGCGTCTGAGGCAGCGCGCGGCTATAATGCGCCTTCATCAACGCAGTGCGCGCAGTGCGACATGCGCCGCATTAACACCGCACCGCACACTGCACCGCACACTGCACCGCACACTGCGAATCACCCCACGCGCCCGTAGCTCAGATGGATAGAGTACTGCCCTCCGAAGGCAGGGGTCACACGTTCGAATCGTGTCGGGCGCGCCAATCACTGCCAGCTTTATCGTCACGCGTCGCTGTCACACTTTGCCGTCGGGCGCGAACCAAATACGCCGGTGCAACGCCGTCAGCGCAAAGCACAACGCAGCCAACCCCGCCGCCCACTGAAGCGCCGCCGCGAAGCCGGCCATAAATGCGTCCGCGCCCACCGCGCCGCGTGCCAGTGCCGCAGTTTCGCCATTCTGAAGAATCCAGGTCAGCAGCGAGGCGCCCAACACGATGCCGGCCGTGCGCGTGACCATGCTCAGGCTGCCAGCGACGCCGCGTTGATGCATCGGCAGCGACGCCACCACCAAGTCGGTGTAAGCGACGTGAAATAGGCCCAGCCCCGCGCCCTGAGCCACGAGGCACAAGGTCATCAGCGGGATGCTTGGCAGCGCTGGCCACGCCGCTATCGCCGCTAGTCCGGCCGCCGCGAGCACGCCGCCAGCGAAGGCGGTGCGGCGCGTTCCCCAGCGCGCGACCAGACGCGGCGCGAGACTTGCGGCAGCGAGCGATCCCGCCGCCCAGGTGGCGAGCAGCGTGCCGCAGGCAAGTGCGCTCCAGCCCAGCATCCGCATCAAAAAGTAGGGCAGCAGCAGCGGCACCGCGAAGCTGGTGAATTGCACGATGATCGCAGCAGCATTCGGCGCGACAAAGCCGGGGTCGCGCATCAATCTGCGCGGCAGCAGCGGCGCGATAGCAGTGCGTTCACGCCGTGCGAACATCGCGAGCAACAGCATGCCGGTGCCAGCCAATGGCAGCGCAGGCCAAAAGAGAGAAGGCCAGAACAGCGCACCGGTGCGCAGCATCGCTGGTGCGAGCAACAACAGCGCGAGGCTCGCAGCCAGGAGCATCATGCCGGTTGCATCGAAGCGCGTCGTCCCATGCGCCGCAGGCAGCTTGAGCTGGCGCGCGATCAGCGGCACGCACAAAAATGCAATCAGCACGACAGGCACGCGGAACCAGTAAACGCCCGGCCAGCCCAATGTTGCAACGGCGAGACCGCCTGCCAGTGGCGCTACCAAACCAGCCAGCGCGCCGATGCCAGCGAACACCGACAGCGCCCAGGTGCGCCGTGTCTCGTCAAACAGGCCGGTCGCGAGCGCTGGCGCGCACGACAGCGTGAGCGCCACCGCCACGCCTTGCAGCGCCCGTGCTGCCAGCAGCCACGAGTAGGTGGGCGCCAATGCGCACAAGGTGAACGCCAGCGCCGCCAGCAACAGCCCGGCGCGGAACACGCGCAAGTGGCCGATGCGGTCGCCGAGCGCGCCGAACGCCAGCATCAAGCTGCCGTAGACCAGCACGTAGCACACGGCGACCCAGCGGATCGCCCGAGTTTCAATTTCAAACGCCGCCGTGATCGCCGGAAACGCGATATTGACGGCGAAGTCGAGCGGCGCAATCGACGCACCCAGGCCCACGGTGGCGAGGGCGGCCAGCGCGGCGAGCGAGGCGCGTGAAGGCGGCGCGTGAGGGGGCATCATCAATGTATTATCGTGCCCTTCGTATATGCCATCCGGCAATCCGCCAACCGATACGCCAACCCCTACACCAACCGCTACACCAACCAACGCGCCAACTTCGCCCATGAAACTCGGCTTCTTCACCATGCCCATGCATCCGCCGGGGCGCAACTACACGCAGACGCTGAAGGAAGACCGCGCCGCCTTCATCCTTGCTGACGAGTTGGGGTTCGAAGAGGCACTGGTCGGCGAACACGTTTCCGACATCTGCGAGTCGATTCCCTCCTCGCTCGCGTTCATCGCCAGCCTCGCGCACGCGACCAAACAAATCAAGCTCGGCACCGGCACCATCAACATGACCAACAGCCATCCCGCGCAGGTGGCGGCAATGGCGGCGATGGTCGATCACATGCTCGAAGGCCGCTTCATTCTCGGCCTGGGGCCGGGCGGCTTGCGTTCGGACATGGAAGTATTCGGCAACATCGACATGGATCGCAACGCCATGTTTGTCGAAGCGGTCGATCATGTGCTGGCGCTTTGGTCTGGCACCGCGCCCTACGACTTGACGGGCAAGTACTGGAACATCAGCACCAAACGCACA
>JAYVSR010000011.1:0-8356 GCA_043775155.1 Burkholderiales bacterium
CGTCGTCAACTTCGATCTGCCGTGGGCCATCATCCGCTTGATTCAGCGTGCGGGCCGCGTTGATCGCATCGGCCAGCGCGCCGAGGAGATCCGCTGCTATTCGTTTCTCCCGGCGGACGGCGTGGAGCGTCTAATCCAGTTGCGTTCGCGCATCCAGCAACGCTTGAGGGAAAACGCCGAGGTGGTGGGCGCCGACGAAGCGTTTTTCGAGGATGATGAAGCTAACGCCATCCGCAATCTGTACACGGAGCAATCCGGCGTACTGGACGACAGCGACGACGAAGTAGACCTTGCGTCTTATGCGTGGCAGATTTGGAAACAGGCCACGCAAGACAACCCGGAACTGGCGCGCACCGTGGAAGCGCTGCCGCCGGTGGTGTACTCGGCACGCGCCTACAAGCATGACGCTGCACACTTTCCGCTACTGGGAGCAGATGCCGCCGATGGCGGTGCGCTGATTTATGTCAAGTCACCGGAAGGTAATGATCACTTGGTGTGGATGAGCGCAGACGGCAAGTCCGTGACCGAATCACAATTCACTGTGCTGCGCGCTGCGGAATGTGTTGCCGGTACGCCCGCCGTCGCCCGCGCCGACAACCATCATGATCTGGTCGCTGGTGGCCTGCAATTGGCGGTCACCCAGGATAAAGCAGTGGGCGGTGGTCTGGGGCGGCCTTCCAGCCCGCGCCGCCGTGCATACGAACGGCTCAAGCGCTACGCACAGGAACAGATGAATACCTTGTTCCAGGACGAGGAACTGGAACGCGCGCTCGACGACATCTATCAACGCCCGTTGCTTGAAACGGCGGCTGACGTGATCAATCGCTTAATGCGCAGCGGCGTAAACGACGAGGCGTTAGGCGCAGCCGTAAAGTCATTGCGCGAAGAAGGCCGCTTGACGTATGCCGAGGAAGATGCCGCGCTGCGCGAACCTCGCGTGGTGTGTTCGATGGGGCTGCTGCCGCCTGATGGCACGAATTGACCGTATGGCCGACTTCAACCTCGATCACCTCAGGCAATTCCGCTTTATAGCGCTTTTCAACGAGTTGGGCTGGGACCTGCCAGCACAGCAGCAACCGTACTCGGTGACAGTAAGCGAGGAAACCTTCGCGCTCGATGTGGTGGCCGACAAGAAGAGCGTACAGATTCTGCATTGCCGCCCGGATGCGCTTGGCCGTGTGCCTGACTACGCGACACGCCAGAAAATCGAACGCAAGATCACGATCGAAGTGCGCGAGCACCTGATCGTGTTCACGGACACGGCGCAATCCACGCAAATCTGGCAATGGGTATCGCGTACGCCGGGCCGTCCCAATCAGTACCGTGAAGTGCCGTGGCGCAAAGGTGACTCACCCGAATTGCTGCGGCAAAAACTTGGCGTCATCGCCTTTACGCTGAACGACGAGGAGTCGCTCACCGTGCTGGGTGTGGCCCAGCGGCTTACGGTTGGGTTCGACCGCGATAAGGTCACGAAAAAGTTTTACAGCGCGTTCGACGATCAACGCAAGGCGTTTGCAGCGTTTATCGCCGGCATCCCCGATACGGGCGAAGACTTGCGCTGGTACACCGCCGTGTTGATCGACCGCCTGATGTTCCTGTGGTTTTTGCAGGAAAAAGGTTTTCTCGACGGTAACAAGCAATACCTGCAACAACGCCTTGACGCGCATGCCGCCGCAGCGCACACAACCAGCTTCTACAAGAACTTTCTTAACCCTTTGTTTTTTAAGGGTTTTGCGGAAGAGCGTAGCGACGCCAACCGGGCCGCGATCAAATCACAATTCGGCGACGTGCCGTACTTGAACGGTGGTTTGTTTGCCCAGCACGAGCTGGAACTGAAGTACGGCAAGGCGCTTGATGTGGCGGATGCCGCATTCCAGAAGCTCTTCGCTTTCTTCGGCCAGTGGGACTGGCACCTCGATGACCGGCCGCTGGCGTCTGGCAAGGAAATCAACCCCGACGTGCTGGGCTACATTTTCGAGAAGTTCGTCAACCAGAAGCAGATGGGGGCGTACTACACGAAAGAGGACATTACCGAGTACATCGGCAAGAACACCATCATTCCGTGCCTGCTGGCCAAGGTGCGTACTGAGCATCCGGGCGCGTTCGATGCGCTGGCCTGGCCGATGTTGCAGCAGAGCGGTGATCGATACATATACCCGGCGATGCTCAGAGGCATGCCCCCTCTCCCCTCGGGAGAGGGCCGGGGTGAGGGAAAGCAGTACGAGGCAGGCCTGCCTGTTTATCCCGCTGCTATCGCCAACGGACTCGATACCGAAGCGCCGAATCTGCTGGAACGCCGCAAGCCTTGGAACAAACGCGCTGACGATGCGGTCAGCCTGACCACTGAAATCTGGCGTGAAGCCGTTGCCCGCCACCAGCGCACGCGCGAGGTGCGCGCCAAAATCGCCGCCGGTGAACTGCGCGACGCCGGCGACCTGATCACTCATAACCTCAACATCCGCCAGTTCGCGCAGGACCTAATCGAAGGCTGTACCGACGTGGCGTTGCTCAAGAGTTTCTGGTTCGCCCTCGCCGGGCGCCTGCCGCGCAAGAGCAACGAGAAGTTCCGCCACGGGCTTTCGGTGCTGGACCCGACCTGTGGCTCCGGCGCATTTCTGTTTGCCGCGCTGAATATTCTCAAACCCCTGTACGACGCCAGTCTGCGCACGCTGCATGCAGTGCGCAGCGATGCACTGATCGCGGGGGAAAAGAGCCGCCCCGAGAAATGGGCGGAAGTCGATGAAATTCTTGCGCGCTTTGCCGCCGCCAAAACAGACCGCGCGCAGGACTACGCCGTCATCAAACACATCATGGTGCACAACCTGTACGGCGTGGACATCGAGGAGCAGGCGACGGAAATCGCCAAGCTGCGGCTATTCCTTAAGCTGGTGGCGCTACTCGAGCCTGGCGACGACATTGAGCCGTTGCCGGATATCGACTTCAACATCCGTCACGGCAACACGCTGGTGGGCTATGCGACTGCCGACGAAACGGAAAAAGCGGTCAAGGGAGCAACACAGGGCAATTTGTTCAGCGACGCTTGGGAGGATATTCGCATCCGCCTCGTTGCAGTGGAGCAACAGTACAACAATTTCCAGATTCAGCAGGTGCAGCGCGGCGGCCATGTATCGGCGCAGGACAAGCAGGCATTGACAGACACACTGCACAATCTGGAAGAGACGCTGAATTACCACCTAGCCCGCGATTACGGAGTTGATCCCTCGAAAATCAAGAAATATGAGGCATGGAAATTCAGCCACAAGCCTTTTCATTGGTATGTGGATTTCTATCCGCTGATGGCGGCGGGCGGATTTGATGTGGTTATTGGTAATCCGCCTTATGTGCAGCTTTCAGAGATTAAAAGCTACCAAGTCACCAACTACGTATGCGCAGACTGTGGAAATTTGTACGCGGTAATGCTTGAACGCGGCGCGGCGCTTGCGCACGTGATGGGTAGGACCGGTTTCATTGTTCCGATTTCATCGATCTCGACGGATGGATATCGTAGTTTGCAGTTGCTTTATGCGAATCGAAGTATTCACGCTAGTTGTTTTGATGATAGGCCATCGCGTTTATTTGAAGGTTTGGAGCACATTAGATTAGCGATTTTGATTGCAGCACAGACTCGTTTCCCTTCTTGGATAACCACTCGATACCACAAGTGGGTAAGCGACGAGAGGCCAACGCTATTTCAGCGCCTTTGCTATTACATAACTCCCGATTCTCCCATTTCGAACGCTATACCTAAGATGGGCAGCGACGTTGAGCGGGCAATACTGACGAAGCTGCAAGTTGCTGGGCGGTCGATTGCTGCGCACTTGGTAACAACAAGTCCTCATATCGTTAATTATTCGCGCAAAGTTGGATATTTTTTACAGGTTATTGATTTTGTGCCCCGTGTCTTAGATGGGACGGGGTCACCTCGCGAGCCGAGTGAGTTCAAAAAACTTCTTTTCGGATCTCAGGCTGAATCGCATGCTACGTTGGCTTCACTCAATAGTTCACTGTTCTACTGGTTTATCACCTTACTTTCTGACTGCCGGCATCTAAATAAACGTGAGATTGACGCATTTCCGCTGCCAACGCAGCTACTACACGGTGGTGCGGCTAGGGCGGTAGGTCGTGGCGTCCAAATATTGATGGAGGACCTTCAAGCACAGTCAGACACACGTCGAATGAAGTTTAAGCACGATACGCTCACTGTCCAATGCTTGATTCCCAAGAGATCATGGTCTGCAATAGAGTATCTCGATACATTGGTTGCTTCGTCTGTGCAGCTCACGCAAATGGAAGCTGATTACATTATTTGCTACGACATCAAGTACCGCATTGGTCAAGGTGAGGACAGTAACAATGATTGACCTCAGCCCTGCCCAAGCGGCTGCCCGCATCGAAACCTTGCTCGATGCTGCGGAGAGCCAGACGCTGGAGTTCAAGCGGGTATCCGGGAAAATGGTCGGCAAGGCACTGGCGACAATCTGCGCATTTGCGAATACCGACGGCGGTGTGCTGGTGCTGGGTATCGCTGATCCGGCATCAAGCAGTGGCAAAGCACGTCTGTATGGGATCGAGGAAAACCCGGAAGCACTCGATGAATTGTCACGCAAGGCGACGACGCAATTCAACCCTGCGCTGGGACGGCTGCACTGGCTGCGGCTGGCCTGCGCGTTGCGCGACGGCAAGCTGGGGCACATTGTGCTGCTGCGCGTGGAGAAAAGCGACGCGGTGCATTCCATCGTTGACGATGGCACGTGGATGCGCATGAGCGCGAGCAACCGCGAGATGACCGCGACCGAGATCGCCGAATTGCATTACCGGCGTGGCGTGCGTAGTGCGGCGGGCGAAGCGGTGCCGGTGGCGCTGGAGATGGTGAAGACCGATGTCTGGCGCCGTTTCGTCGCGGCGCGCGGACTTAAGCAAGGCACATTTGCCGAGCAGTTGCAGAGCATCGGGCTTGCGGTCAAGGCCGGTGCGGAATTGCAGCCCACACGCGCGGCGGTGTTGTTGTTTGCCGATGAACCGGGCAGCCTGCTGGCCGCGCACGACACGCGGGCTGACATTCGGCTGATGGTGTACAGCGGTAAAACGAGCTTCCCGGGCGCGGTGCCTAACCTGCGTAAATCCCCGCTTACGATTCGCGGCCCACTGATTGGGCAAATTGACGATGCCGTAAAAGCCGTGCTGCGAGAACTGGAAGAGGGGCTGACCTTGGCCAGCAGCGGGTTCAAGACGCGCCATGTGTACCCGGAGCGTGTGGTGAAGGAGGCGATAGTCAACGCTGTAATTCACCGCGACTATCGGTTAAACCGCGATATTTTTGTACGCATTTTTGATGATCGCATTGAAGTAGAGAGTCCTGGCACGTTTCCAGGCACTATTACGGCTGGCAATATTTCGCGCACCGGCAGCAAGGCGCGTAACCCTCTCATTGTGCAGAATTTGCGCGAGTTTCCAGAGGCGCCCAACATTGACGCGGGCGAAGGCGTGAAGATGATGTTTGCTGAAATGGCTGCCGCCAAACTGTATCCGCCCCGGTACTATCAAAACACAGACACGGCGGTGGAGAGTGTGACGGTGACATTACTCAATCTGGCGCGCCCCAGCGTGTGGAATGTAGTGAGCGACTGGATAGACCGGCAAGGCCCTATTGCCAACAGCAAATTGCGCGAGATTTCCGGCATGGATACCTTGGCGGCATCCAAGCAGTTGCGTAACTGGGTGGCACAGGGTGTGCTGGTGGCTTTGCCTGCCGCATCGCGCCAGCAAGCACGCTATACGAAACCCGAACAGTTGGGCACACCGGGTGATTCATTATCTGAAGGCTTGGATAATGAAATAAAAAAAACAAATAAATTGTTTTAAATCAATTACTTACGTCTATTTTCATTATCTGGGCCGGCATTTTAAATTGTTGACCTGGCATCAACTACGCAAAGGGCTTGCCGTGACCGGTGTGGGGCGCCAATCCCTGCTGGATGTTCCGATGATGGCATTTTTTGCCTCTCGACAGTGCCCTGGCACGGCCATACGCGCGGCAACCGATTGGGCATTGGAGCAGGCCCAAACTCGTCAGGTGGTGATCAGCGGATTTCACTCTCCGCTTGAACAATCCGTTTTGAAAATATTGCTGCAAGCGCGCAGCCCGGTTGTAGCCGTATTAGCCCGTCCGCTGATCAGCGCGCAACTACCGCCTTCATGGAGAGATGCAATCACGAACAGTTGCATGGCTATCGTGACCACGGAAACCAAGCTGATGAGACTGACCAGCCAACGCGCACTCGAGCGAAACGACGTCGCCGCAAGGCTTGCTAGGGCCACTGTCATCGCTTACGCCAGTGCAGATGGTGCATTGTCAAAGCAAGTCGATCTATGGTTAACGCGCGGGTGGCACATCAAAAAACTTTCTGCGTTCTAGCGGCACGCCTATTCTTGCCGCAGTGACTGGAGCGTGCGCAGCAGGCCGGTGCTACCGGCAAAATGGTAGCGATGCCGTCGGTTATGTCGGCGGCTTGAGCAAATCATCCACCACCGGGTATCGTGCGGCTGAGCATATTGCGGCGAATCGGGCGCGGTGACCCAGTGACTCAGTGACGCGGCGTCACCGGCATCCGACAAACCCACAGGCCAAAGCGTTAAAACGCTCTGGCAACCCGCAAGCCGTAGATGCTATTGCGATAGCGGGCGGCAACCGCAATACTGACTGCAGAACGCAACATCGGCGGGAAATTATTCCATGATCCACCGCGCACTACGCGCCGGTTACAGTCTCCGGTGACACGCGCACTGCCGTCCGCACTGCCGTCCGCGCTACCGACCGCGATACCATCACCCGGCGCGCCCTCGTCGTTGGCGTTCCCGCAATCTTCTGTCCATTCCCATACGTTGCCTGACATATCGTACAAGCCGAAGGCATTCGGCTGAAAGGTGCCGACAGGCGCGGTGTAAACATGGTTGTCCGTGCAATCGGCCACCGTCAAATTCGAATGCGCAGCCTTGGCGGTTTGATCCGCGCCGTTGGCGTAGCGACAATTGTGCGCCATGTCGTCACCCCAATAGTAGGCGCTGGTGGTACCCGCGCGTGCGGCGTATTCCCATTCCGCCTCGGTCAGCAGCCGATAGCGTTTGCCGCTCTTGCGCGAGAGCCACGCGGCGTAGGCTTTGGCGTCGTGCCAGTTCACACACGCCACCGGGTGGCGGTCAGTCTGCGCAAACCCTGGCACGCGCCAACTTGCAGCGGGATCGTCGCCAAAAAAACCGCCTTTATAAGTGGAACAACCCAAGGCTGCCCGGCCTGTTGCTTGCACAAACAACGCGTATTCGCCGCGCGTGACTTCGTATTTCCCCACGGCCAAGGCGCGTGCGATGGGTACACTGCGTTGCGGGCCTTCCTGATGAAAGCGATCTTGCGCATCGGCGGCAGAACCCATGATGAAGCGTCCGGGCGGTAACACCACCATTTCCGGGCAAGCGTCGCAATCGCGGAAGACGTTGCCCGGCTTTAAATCGGGCGTCGCCATTTTTACCGCGAATGCCGGGCGCTCTTGACCATGCGTGGCACACGCGGCCAGCAGCGTCACCAGCCATAAAATGAGTTGGGAATGCCTCAGGAATTCCGCTGTTTTTATCAATTAAATCAATTACTTACAAAAAATGTCTTGGAGGGTTTGTCACGTGCTCTCGACTACAACGCACGCTGCTGGCGCAATCGTGCAATCGCGCAATCGCGGATTCGCGCAGCGACACTCTACCATTGCCAAAGTGCGCGACACACTCAAACCCCATCGTCCTCACACGTCCCGAGCGCCAATCATGGGTCGGCCTTGTTGGGTCACCAATAGGCGCAGCAGTTGTGCGCCGCTGAGCGTCATGGTCACCAAATGGTTATCTCGACGCTTACCTGCAATGCGGCATCCTCGCGCACGGGTTTATCCGACTCAACTGCGAAACGTGTAACCACGAAACGCTGATCGCCTTTAGTTGTAAACGGCGCGGCCAGTCGTAAAGTGAGGTCCCTCGTGCGGCACGCGGCGCGTGAACGAAGCGGCGGCAGCCCTAGTGGACGGCATCCTACCGCGCGTGCCCGTGCGGCAGTGGGTGCTGTCGTTCCCGATACCGCTGAGGAGCTTGTTTGCCGTACACCCCGAACTCATCACCCCGGTGCTGGCGGTGGTGGTGCAGCGGTGCGTAGGATGTGGTGAACGAATGTGAACCGCATCGCTCGGGGTGGCATGCTGCTTCTTATTGAGGACGCTGCGCTAGTTTGCATACGCGATTGATGCGGTTCGCTGCGCTCACCGACATCCTACGGTCGCTTTGTCGGCTAAGAACCTGAAAATCCACCTGCACGGGCTATGGC
>JAYVSR010000012.1:0-9060 GCA_043775155.1 Burkholderiales bacterium
CCACCGCCCAATCATCGGCGCCGCACCTACGGGGTGCTGGCGCCGAACTCACCTGCGCTATGCGGTCACGGCACTGGCGCAGCCGACCGAGATTGCCGCTGCACCGACGCCGGTCGAGTCGATCCCGCCGGCAGCGGCCCCGGCAGCGCCAATGCATCGCCAGGCAGCGCGCTACGTCTGGGCGCCCCCGCTGCTGTGCCCGCAGCGCGGCGGCGCGATGAAGATCATCGCCTTCATCACCGATGGGACGGTGACCCGGGAGACTCTCGGTCATCTGGGCGAGCCCACTTCGCCGCCGCGTCTGCGGCCGGCGCGTGGGCCGCCTCTATGGGAGATGCGGGTCGCCTTCGAAGAGCGCGGTCAGTGGGTGCCCGGCTGGATCCTGCGCTTCGCCTACCGGCCGCTGATCGGCGTGACGGCGTCGCGTTTCGAGCGGGCCATGCGGCGGTACCTTGAGACTCGTGTCCGCGACGGAAAGTAGCGGGCGCCAAATTCAATCGCCGGGTGGCTTGGGCAGCAACGTCGCCGCGCCTGCGGTGGCGGGCGTCACTCCGCCCACCATAAACATCAATGCGGCCCCTGCGAGCGCGAGCGCTATGCATGGCCACCAGAAGCGGCGGCGCGGAGATGGAGTCCCTTGAATTGCCTCTGTGGTCATTTCACTGCCCATTCGATTGTCCATTTCCCGTTGATCAACGTCGAATAAGCTCGAACATTAATGGCCGTGACCCGGATGCCTCGGGATCTGCGGCGCCTGGCGCAAGAGCTTTAAAAATTCAATCCGCCGCTGCTCGGCCGCGCTGCTGCCCTCGAGCACGCGCGGCAGCGCCGTCCAGCCGATCTCGTGCTCGATGGTGCGCACGTACTGCTCGATGCGGTAAGCCGTTGCGTCCGCCTTCTCGCGCTGCAACGCGAACAGCGCCTGCTTGCTCTCGCCAAACGCGAAGTAAAGGCTGGTGCCGCCGCTGACCACGAGCGCGCCCCCCCACCAGCGCCACGATGAACGTGGCGTATTTGGTGAACAGGCGAAAGCGCAAGGTCATGGGTTGGTTGCGCAAAAACAGGAGGGAACGTCGGAGGCAGAGTTCGATTTTATAGGGGAGTGGCGCCCAAGGCACGTGAATGTTCACACGTGCCCGGTGAGATGGAAAAATAGCAGAGAAGCGCTTCCACCAACGGTTTCAGAAAGGGTTATAGAGTGATCCCATGCGCATGCCGCCTATTCAATCACCTTGGTCGCCTGAATCAACACCACCTCCGGCACCTTCAGCCCGAGCGCCTTCGCGGTCTTCAGGTTGACCACCACGTCAAACAGTGTCGGCTGCTCGAATGGCATCTCGGCCGGTTTGCCGCCCTTGAAAATCTTGTCGATGAATTTTGCACCGAGGCGCCAGTTGTCCGCAATTTTTGCGCCGTAGCTCATCAGGCCGCCGGCTTCGGGAAAGTCACGGACGAAATGCGCGGCCGGCAGACGCTGTTGCAACGCCAACTCGGCCAGCTTGGCACCGTAGGTCCTGAAAATGCCATCTGGCAGGATCACCAAAACACATTGCATGCGTTCACGCCGCATTGCTGCAAACGCCGGCTCGAAGCCGGCGGGGTTGGACACGGCAAACGGCGTCAGTTGAACGCCAAGTTTTTGCGCCAGCGGCTTCAGACTGCCGAGCATGCGCTCGTGCAACACGCCGTTGCTCGGATTAGTCAACACCGCCGCGCGCGCGAGCTTGGGCACCAGCGCCTTCATCATTTCAATATTCTTGACTGCGGTTTCGGCAAACTGGGTGGAGAACCCGGTCAGGTTCTTGCCGGGCCGCGCCAGGCTGATGGCGAACCCGTTGGCCACCGGGTCGGCATCGAGCAACACCACAATCGGAATCGTCGAGGTGGCCTTTTGCGAGGCCAGCGTAGATTGCGTGCCGGGCGAGACGATCAGGTCAACGCCCGCGCGCACCAGCTCCACGGCCAAGGCCGGCAGGCGCGCCGCGTCGTCATCGGCGTAGCGGCCTTCGATCACGTAGTCGCGGCCCTCGGTGTAGCCGTATTCGCGCAGCCCCTGCACCAGAAGGCCGAGTTCGGCTGCTTCGACATGGCGGGTTTTTGTCAACGGACTCAGGTAGCCGATGCGCCACACCTTGCGTGGCGCTTGCGCGAGTGCGGCGCGCGGCGCGAGCGATGTGGACGGTGCGATTGCGCTGACACCCGAAGCGATGATGATATTGCGACGGTTCATGATTGTGTCCTTCCCTCAGCGGAGAAAATGGTTGAAATCTGCTCACACCAAGGGTTTCCGGTATGCACTGCCGACGTCACGCGGAGCAGGAGCAGGTGGTGGCGTGTAGTCATTTTCTCTCTCCGGCGCTGCGCGCACGCGTTCGCGCAGTGTCACGCTTGATTGGCTTCGCGGTGCGCGCTGCTGCCGGCAGTGTGCGTCTTTTTCTCAGGACCGGAACCGCAGAGTGAATTGCTGCCTCTTCGATCTGCCCCAATTCACGCCGTATTTCCGCGCGCAGCGCGGCTTCGCTCGGCAGATGCAACTGATAGCGGCTGGCGAACACCTGGCGGTTCTTGTCGGCCAGCACATAGCGCACCACCGCGTCGTTCTTTTCGCTGCACAGGATCAGCCCGATGGTGGGACTGTCTGCTGGCGTGGCGATTTCGCGGTCGTAGTAGTTGACGTAAAGCAGCATCTGCCCGAGATCGCCGTGGGCGAGCTTGCCCACCTTGAGATCGATCACCACGTAGCACTTGAGCTTGACGTGATAGAACACCAGATCGGGATAGAAGTGATCGCCGTCGAGCGTCAGGCGGCGTTGCCGGCCGATGAAGGCGAAGCCGCTGCCCAGCTCCAGGAGAAAGGCCTGCAGTTGATTGAGCAGAGCCTCCTCGACCCGCGACTCGACCAGGCGGTGCGACTCGGGCAATTGCAGAAACTCCAGCACGTACGGATCTTTGATCACATCTGCGGCGCGGGTCAGAACTTGCCCCTGGTTCGCCAGCGTCAGCACACCTTTTTTGTCGCGGCTCCTGGCGAGACGTTCGAACAACAGCGAGTTGATTTGGCGTTCGAGCTGGCGCGCAGACCAGCCATTGTTCAATGATTCGATTTCGTAGAAATCACGCACTGCACGGCGCTCCACCTTGAGCAGCATGCGGTAGTGAGTCCACGACAGCGCCGGATTCAAGCTGCCGGGATGCCACTTTGCCTCCGCAAGAGATTCGTCACGCACTGCGTGTTGTTTTGGCGTTGCGCCGGATTCAACACGCGCTGCGTGTTGTTTTGAGAGGAGTTCCGGATACGCCAGAAAAAAGCTGCGCATGTACTGCAACGCACTCACAGAAAATCCGCTGCCGTACTCGGAGAGCAGTTGGGCTGAGAGCGCTTTGAGCAAGGTCTTGCCGTATTCAGCGCGCTTCGCACCGCTTTGCTCGGCCTCAACGATCTGCTGCCCGATCAGCCAGTTCGCACACACATGCGCGGTGTTGACCGAACGTGCTGCCTGCGTCTGCGCCGACTCCCAAATTTGCCGGATTCGCGTGAAAAGCTGGCTCTGATTTTTTGACAACTTCATGTCTTCTCCATCCGCGTGCTGCCGGTGTAGCCAGCGCGTGCAGGATTCATTCAATCACCTTGGTCGCCTGCACCATCGTCACCTGCGGGAACTTGATGTTGAGCGCCTTCGCCGTTATTTGATTCACTACAAAATCAAAAATGGTCGGCTGCTCGACTGGCAGATCGGCCGGCTTGGCGCCCTTGAAGATGCGGTCGATGAAGTAGCCGGCGCGGCCCCACATGGTTAATTGATTCGCCCCGTAGCCGATCAGGCCACCGGCCTCGGCGAGGTCGCCATTGCCGATCACGGCGATGCGGTGTTGTGCCGCGAGTGCCACGAGCTTGTTTTGGTGGATCGCAAACAAGGGATTTTCAGGCACCACGAGCGCGCCGATGCGCTGCTTCACCAGCGCTGCAAAGGCGCCGTCCAACTGTTCCACGTCCTTCACGTCGAAGCGGTGCAGCGCCAGCTTGAGTGATTTGGCGGCGGCTGCCATCGCCTGGTAGTTGGCATCGCGGATCAAAGCGTCTGGACGCATGAAGACCGCCGCCTGCGTGAGGCGCGGCAGGGCATCTTTGATAATTTCGAGGCGCTTCGCCATCATCTCCGGTTGCAAAAACGTCGTCCCGGTGATGTTGCCACCCGGTTTTGCCAGGCTGGCGATGAGGCCGATGACTACCGCATCGCCAGTGGCGGCGATCACAATCGGCACTGTGGCAGTGGCCCGTTTGGCGGCGGCCAGTGGCGTGCCGTCATGGCTGACTATGACATCGGTCTTGATGCGCACCAGATCTGCTGCAAGTTCAGCGAGCCGTTCTTGCTTGCCGTCCGCCCAGCGCGCTTCGATCACCAGGTTTTTGCCTTCGACGTAGCCTGCGCCAGCCAGGCCCGCACGCAGGGCGTCCACCCGTGGCGCGTAAGCGGCGGCGGACGCGGAACTGAGGATGCCGATGCGCCAGATTTTGGCCGGTGTTTGTGCGAGGGAGGCGAGTGGCGCGAGCGCGCCTGCGCCCAACGCCATGACGATGTTGCGGCGGTTCATCAATGTTTCACTCCGTCAGATGAGAAAATGGCTGAAACCCGCTTGCACCAACGGTTTTCGGTATTGCGATGCAGAGCATTGCGTCGTATGTTCATTCAATCACAGTCGTCGCCTGAATCAATATCCCCTGCGGCACCTTCAGCCCGAGCGCTTTCGCGGTTTTCAGATTGAGCGCCAGATCGAAGATGGTCGGCTGCTCCACCGGCAACTGTCCTACCGGCGTGCCTTTGAGAATCTTGTCCGCATAGGCGGCGGTGCGCCGGAACATCGCAGCGGATTCGGCGCCATACGACATCAGGCCACCCGCTTCAACATCGATCCGGGCAGCCGACATCATCGGCAGCTTGTGCCGCGCCGCGAGCTTGATCGAGCCGGCCTGGTAAGGCAGGGCCTGACCGCCGAGCCAGATCACCGCGCGGGCGCGCCACGCCAGCAGCGTGGTGAAGGTCTCATCCAGATTGGCCGGCGTCTTCACCGGATAAAAGCGCACCTCGACGCCGAGCTTCGGGGCGGCTTGTGTCATGTCGCGAATCTGCGGGTCGTTCACCGGGTCGGCCGGGTTGTAGAGCACGGCGATGCGTTTGGCCCCCGGCACCAGCTCATGCAGCAGGGCGAGCCGCTTCGGCCCGAGTTCGCCCACCATGTTGGACAAGCCGGTGACATTGCCGCCCGGCCGCGCCAAACTAGCGACGAGACCCGAGCCCACCGGGTCGCCGATGGAGGTCATGATGATCGGGATCGTTTTGGTGGCATTGATCGCAGCGCGCGAGCCGGGCGTATTGAAGGCGATGAGAATCTCCGCCTTGGCGTCCACCAGTTCGCGCGCCAGGGCCGGCAGACGCGTGTAGTCGCCTTGCGCGGAACGAAGCACGAGGCGGATATTTTTGCCGTCTTCGTAGCCGAGCGCGCGCAACCCTTCGATCAAAATTTTTACTCCCGGTTGATCAATCGGTGTGAGCACGCCGATGACGCGCGGGGCGGTGGTTTGTGCTTGGGCGGCATGCGGGACCAATACGGCGGCAGCAGTAGCAGCGGTGGCAGCGAGGGTGAGCAGAAGTTCGCGGCGTGTAGTCATTCAATCACCTTGTCCGCCCGCAGCAAAATCGCCTCCGGCAGCGCGATGCCGAGCGCCTTCGCGGTTTTCAAATTCGCCCACAGCACCGCGCGCGATGCCTGCTCGACCGGCAGATCAGCGGGCTTGGCACCGCCGAGAATTTTTTTCACGTAGGTGGCGGCATGCCGGTGGTTGTCGGTGCGCGAGGAGCCGAAGCCGAGCAGCAGGCCGGTTTCCACAAATTCCGGCACACCGATGCCGGGCAGGTGGTGCTTTAAGGCCAGCGCGCTGATGCGTTCGCGCAGGCCGTTCACCATTGCATCGGAGTGCACCAGCAAGGCGCCGGGCTTCTGTTTGACGAGCGCGGCGAACACCGTCTCCAACTGCTCCGGCTGCGCCAGCTCGGCCTCCAGGATTGTCAAGCCGAGAGTCGTGCCGATGGTGCGCGTGGTCCCGAGCATCGTCAGGTTGGACGGATTCTTCGGGTTGATCAACACGCCGATGCGCTTCACTTTTGGCGCGGCGGCGCGCAGGGTTTCGAGCAGCTTGCCGGTCGGGTCCTCGGCGAGATTGGAGATGCCGGTGGTGTTGCCGCCAGGCCGCGCCAGACTCGCAACGAGGCCTGCCGCGACCGGATCATTGAGGGTGGCGAAGATGATCGGCACAGTCTTCGTCAACTGTTGTGCAGCGCGTACTGAACTGATGGTGGCGACAACCAGCACGGCGGGCTGGCGCGCCAGCATCTCGCGCGTGATCTCGGGGAAGCGCTCGTAATGGCCATCGGCATAGCGGTCGTCGAGCACATAATCGCGGCCCTCTCTCAGACCGTTCTCCTGCAAGCCGAGTTTGAAGGCATCACGGTTCGGGCGGTCGCTGCTGGCGGTGCCGGGGCCGAGCCAGGCGATTCTCGCGGGGGCGGGCTGAGCGGGTTGCGACAGCGCCGGCCACGGGGTGAGGGTGGCGGCACCGAAGGCGGCGAGGAGTTTGCGGCGTGTGTTCAATTCAGTTTTCCTCCTGTCGTTGACAGCCACGGCGATTGTGCCGTCTCTTCATTCGATTCCCCACGCGCGTCATCATTCAATCGCCTCCGTCTCCCGCAACAACAACTCCTGCGTCATCACAAGCCCCAGCGCTTTCGCGGTCGTGCGGTTGATCACCAGATCAATCGTGGAGGGTTGCTCGATCGGCATCTCGGCCGCTTTGGCGCCCTTGAAAATTTTGTCTACATAGGTGGCGGCGCGACGGTGAAAGCCGGCGATGTTTTGGCCGTAGCTCACCAGCGCGCCGGCGGCCGTGTGGCTGCGGTAGGTGCTGATGGTGGGCATGCGGTGCTTGGCCGCTGCTGCCGCCACCGCTGCACTTTGACTCGCGATCCATGCATCACCGGCGATGATCATTGCGCCGGCCTTTTCACGCTTGGCTCTGGCGAAGGCCGCCTCAATCGCATCGCGATTGCCGGCCTCGACTGGCAGCACGGTGATCTTCATCCCCTGCGCCGCTTCCTGCACACCCTTCAACAAACCTGCGTGACCGCGGTTGCCGGGGTTGACCAGCAGCGCCACGCGTGACAGTTTGGGGATGAACGCGCGCAACAGGTCGAGATGTTTTTGCGACAGGTCGATCACCATCGCCGAGAGGCCGGTCATGTTTTTGCCGGGCCGCGCGAAGCTGGCGGCAAAGCCCATCGCCACCGGGTCAATCGCGGCAGCGATCACGATCGGGATGGATTGCGTGACCGTGGAAAGGGCGCGCGTGGCGGCGGTGCCGTAGGTGACGAGCACGTCGACGCGGGTCTTGGTGAGTTCCTCCGCCAGTGCCGGCAGGCGCGCGTAATCACCATCGGCGAAGCGTGATTCGACTTGCAGGTTCTTGCCCTCGGTGTAGCCCAGCTCGCGCATGCCGCGCATAAAGGCGTCGATGTTGGCGTCTGGTGCCGCGGCGCTGGGGCGCGAGCCGGGGCCGAGGTAGCCGATGCGCCAGATTTTTGCGGGTTGTTGTGCGAACGATGCGAGCGGCGCGAGCACCGCAGACGGCGCGCACGCAGCGGCGCACCACGCGATGAGCGCGCGACGCGGTTGGTTTGCGCCGTCGTAAACTGTCGCAAGACCGTTGGTGGACAAGGGTTTCATCGTTTTTTCCCTCTGACGAAGAAGAGTAATTTCAAGTTGCCCTGCATCACTCAATCACCTTGGTCGCTTGCAGCACGATCGTGCCGGGCATCTTCAGGCCGAGCGTTTTGGCGGTACGCTGGTTGAGGACAAATTCAAATGTGGTGGGCTGCTCGATCGGAATCTCGCCTGGCTTTGCGCCCTTGAGTATCTTGTCGACGTAGGCGGCGGCGCGTCCGCCTGATTGCGACTCCGGCACACCATAGCTGATCAAGGCACCGGCCTCGCCCCAAGCGGGAATATCGCAGATCGTTGCGATCTGGTGCGCGAGCGCGGAGGTGAGCAATGCCTTGCGATTCGCCTGGAACATGTTGGCCCCGCTCACCAGCGCCGTTTTGACGCGCGCTTTCACCAGCGCATCGAATGCAGCGTCAAACCCGGATGGCTGACGCGCCTCGACGGCGTGCAGCTCCAGTTGCAGTGTTTTCGCAGCGGCCTTGGTCACAGCCAGTGCCGTGGTGCTGGCGCGGCTGTCCGGATTCCACAGCACGCCGATCCGGCGCAGACCGGGTATCGCTTTCTTGGCAATCTGCACGCGCTTGGCCGTGAGTTCTTCGAGGAACAGCGAGATGCCGGTGACGTTGCCGCCGGGCCGCGCCAGCGAAGCGGCGAGCTTGGCTTTGACCGGATCGAACCCGGCCACCATTACCACCGGCAGGCCGGACTTTGCCGCCGCCACCGTC
Organism: Burkholderiales bacterium; assembly: GCA_043775155.1. Classification (GTDB taxonomy): domain Bacteria; phylum Pseudomonadota; class Gammaproteobacteria; order Burkholderiales; family JAEUOS01; genus CANJDH01. The sequence continues at coordinate 8,499 of JAYVSR010000012.1, forward strand.
GAGGTGGAGCCGATGGCGACGATCACATCGGCTTTTAGGCCCACGAATTCGGCGACAGCATCTGGCAACGGTCCATAACGGTCACCCGCCGCGCGCACCAGCAGGCGCAAGTTGCGGCCCTCTTCATAGCCGAGCGCGCGCAGGCCGTCGCGCAATGCATTGACGCGCTCGGCGGCGTCGGCGCCCAGGACGCCGACGATAGGTATGGGGTTGGTGCGCTGGGCTAGGGCCGCGAGCGGCGCGAGCGCGGCAGCGCCCGCAGTGGCGACAAGCGCACGGCGCACGATCATTCAATCACCTTGGTAGACCGTAACAACGTCGCCTCGGGAATCTTGATCCCCAGCGCCTTGGAGTATAGGAATTTCAAACGCCATTTTTCGCGATTCCTGAATGTACTCAAGAGTGCCGAGTTCTCGCTCGCTTTAGCGCGGCCTCAACGTGCCGTTCGTGAGCGTCGATCCATCTCTCGGTGAGCTGATCGAGTTCGTCGAGTTGTACCTGAGAGCAGTTCGGCGGAACAAATTCCATTTCGAGCCATGCGGTCAGATGGGTGTCGATCAAT
>JAYVSR010000013.1:0-2588 GCA_043775155.1 Burkholderiales bacterium
TGAAGACCAGGGCTACTACATCGCCGCGGTGATCTTGCCCGACGGCTCATCGCTGGAGCGCACCGACGCCATCGTCAAGCAGGTCAACGAGATCATCAAGTCAAACCCGGCGAATCAGGACGTGATCGCCTTCACCGGGTTTGATTTTCTCGGCGGCAGTTATCGCAACAACGCCGCCACCATTTTTGTGACGCAAAAACATTGGGACGAACGGCGCGTCACCGCCAAGCAATTGGTCGGCGAGTTGTTCATGAAGTCCGGCCACATCAAGGAGGCGCTGGTGCTGGCCTTCAACCCGCCGCCGATTTTTGGGCTGGGGTCAGCCGGCGGCTTTGAGTTCTATTTGCAAAACCGTGGCGAGGGCGGCGCCAAGCGCTTGGCTGAAGTGTTGCAACAGTTCCAGATGAAGGTGGCCCAAGACAAGCAACTCGGCTTTATGCAAACGCTCTGGCGCCCCAATACGCCGCAGCTTTACGTCGATGTCGATCGTGAAAAAGCCAAGGCGCTTGGCGTGTCGGTCGATGCGGTGTTCGACACGCTCGCCGCTACGTTGGGTAGTGCCTACGTCAACGACTTCAACAAATTCGGCCGCACCTGGCAGGTGTTGATGTCGGCCGAGCCGCAGTTTCGTCGCAAGCCTGAGGATGTGGGAAGTGCATGGGTACGCTCGGACAAGGGCGAAATGATTCCGCTTGCGTCACTGGCGACGGTGAAATTTTCTTCCGGGCCGGAGACGATGGAGCGCTTCAACAATCTGCCCTCGGTGAAGTTGTTTGGCCAGGGCGCACCGGGTGTGAGTTCGGGGCAGGCGATTGCCGCAGTCGAGCGGATTGCCAAAGAAACCCTGCCACCCGACTTCAGCTTCGACTGGGGTGGCGCATCGTTTCAGGAGAAGCGCTCGTCTGGCACTTCGGGCCTGGCGATCGGCATGGCGGCGATCATGGTGTTCCTCATCCTTGCCGCGCAATACGAAAAATGGTCGTTGCCGCTGTCGGTGATGTTGGCGCTGCCGTTCGGCACCTTTGGCGCGCTCGCGGCAGTGTGGCTGCGTGGCATGACCAACGACGTGTACTTTCAGATCGGTCTGGTCACGCTGCTCGGCCTTGCGGCCAAGAACGCGATTCTGATCGTCGAATATGCGGTGTTGAAACATCACGAAGGTTTGTCCACGGCGGCGTCGGCGGTCGAGGCGGCGCGCTTGCGCTTCCGTCCGATCCTGATGACCTCGCTCGCCTTCATTCTCGGCGTGCTGCCGCTGGCAATTTCCACCGGTGCCGGTGCGGGTGCGCGCACCTCGGTCGGCACCGGCGTGATGGGCGGCATGCTGGCGGCGACCTTCCTCGCGATCTTTTTCATTCCCCTGTTCTTCAAGCTCATTGTGGATCGCACCTGGCGCGAATCGCGCACGGCTTCCCAAATCAAGGCGGAAGCTGCGAGCGCGCGCGAGCGTGCGTTGGCCGCAGATCCGCATGGAGGCGACCATGCGTAATTTCCCCATCAAAACTTCACTCGCCACAGCACTGCTGGCCGCCGCCGTCTTCACACAGATGGGCTGCACGCAAGGCCAAAACTATCAGCGCCCGTCACTCGACTTGCCTTCGTCATGGCAAGACGGTTTGTCCCCCGCCGCCAAAACCCCGGCCGACTGGTGGAAGATATTTAACGACCCCGCGCTCGACATGCTGGTCGAAGAAGCACTGAAACACAACCGCGATCTCGCCGCTGCCGCCGCGCGCATCGACGAAGCGCGCGCCAGTCTCACCGTCACCGACGCCGACCGCTGGCCTAGCGTCTACGGCACCGCCAACACTGCGCGCACGCGCATCACGCAGCGCGGCGCGACGCCTCTCTTCCCCGGTGTGCCGGTGGAGTCGAGCGCGAATCGCATCACGCTCGCGGCTTCTTACGAGGCTGACTTCTGGGGCAAATACTCACGTGCTTCGGAAGCAGCGCGGGCCGATTTATTGCGCACCGAAGCATCACGCGATGCCGTGCGCCTGAGCCTGATCGCCGATGTGGTCTCGGGCTACTACGCACTGGTGTCTCTCGAAGGGCAGGAGAAAGCCGCGCAGCGCACCTACGCTACCCGTGATGAACTGGCCGGCCTGCAAGCGAAGCGGTTCGCAGCCGGCGTTGCGTCGGAACTCGAAGTACGCACCACCGAGGCGGAACGCGAATCGGCGCTCGTGCAGCAGACCGCGATCACCCGCGCCCGCACGGTGGAAGATGCACGTCTCGCCGTGTTGCTCGGCCGCAGCGCGCGCGACATCTGGGAGAAGCGGCTCGCCGGTGTGGTGCGCAGCGACGCGTTGACGCAGTCCAGCCCGCCTGCCGTACCGGAAGGATTGCCGTCGGACTTGCTCGAACGCCGCCCCGACGTGCGCGAAGCCGAGCAGCGCCTGATCGCCGCCAACGCCCGCATCGGTGTTGCCCGCGCCGCGTACTTCCCGTCGATTTCTCTCACCGGCTTCCTCGGTACCGAGAGCGCAGCCTTGTCCAACTTGTTCAGCGGCCCGGCTTTCGTGTTTCAGCTCGCCGCCGCACTGACGCAACCGATCTGGGGCGCAGGCCGCGTCGATGCGCAAGTC
>JAYVSR010000014.1:0-5399 GCA_043775155.1 Burkholderiales bacterium
TCTCGGCCTCAAGAGCCGCTGCGATCAGCGCCGAAGCGCGCACCGGCTGGGGCGCAAAGTCGATGCCACCGGTGTCCATTTTTTGCAGATTAAGGATCGTATCGATCAAGCGCTGCAAGCGCTCGCCGCCTTCTGCCGCCATATTTAACAGGCGTTGCGCTTGCTCCGGCAGATGGATGCCCTCCTGGTGCTGCAAGGCCTCGACTGCGCCTACCACTGTAGTGAGCGGCGTGCGCAATTCGTGGCTGACAGTGGCGATGAAGTCGTCCTTGATGGTTTCGAGAGCGTGGCGCTGCGAAATATCGCGGGCGAACAACACCAGTTGGCGGTTACCCGCACCGGCCGCCTCTCCACTGTGCCTTGGGCCGCTGTGCGTTGCGTCGCTGTGCCTTGGGCCGCTGTGCATTTCACTGCGGCTTTCTACCTCATCGAGTTTGGCGAGTGCCGCTTCGACCGCGATTTCACGGCCGGCGGCGGTGAGCACCACGCCTTCAAACCGCGTCAGGTTCAGCGCCGTCTCCCCACGCTGCGCGAAGTCTTGCAGACTGTCCGATAGTCCGGCGCGCAGCCGTGCCGGGGTCAGCGCCATGATCGGCATCCCGCGCATGTTGCCCATCTCATAGCCGAACAGACGCGCAGCAGCCGGGTTGGCGAGCGAGATGATGCCGCGCTGATCGAACAAGACCACGGCGTCAATCGAGGTATCCCAGATCGCGCGATAGAGCGCGTCGCCCGCGCGATAGCGCAGACGCAGGCGTGCCAGATAGCTGGCAATCCAGCCCAACCAGGGCAGCGTCATCAGGATGAACAGCCATTGCAACAGCTCGGCCTTCAAGTTGAATGCGGCGCCGTCAACCCCGCGGGCGGTATAGATCGCGGCGGCGTGGGTAGCGAGCGAGAACAGCGCCAGAACACCGAAAGAACGCGCGCTGAAGCGCAACGCAGAGAGCACCAGCGCGGCGAAAAACAACACCACCAGCGCCGGGCGCGCCGGGCCGGCATACGCCATCACGTAGCTGGTCACCGCGATCGCACTCATGGTCTGCGGCAGAAACAGGCTGGGGTCACGAAAACGTAAATTGAACCCGGTGTAGAACACCGGCACGAACAGCGCCATCAGCGCCAGCGCCGCGCCGGCTGCGTTGGCGAACACCTCGAAGCCGATAAAGCCTGCGGCATGGCAGAGATAAAACATCATCACGCCCATCAAGGACGTCGCGACGGCAATCGCCGTGCGTTGCATGCGCCGGCGGCGCGCTGCCAGCGCGTCGGCCGCTGGCGTGACGCTCACAGCAGTGCGCCGAGAATATGCCGCACCGGCGCGAAACTACGCCGGTGCACGGGCGACGCGCCATGCAGCTTGATTCGCTCCAGGTGCAGCCTGGTGGCATAACCCTTGTGGCGCTCGAAGCCGTAGTCTGGATACTGTTTCGCCAACAACAATAGTTCACGATCCCGCGCCGATTTGGCCAAGATCGATGCCGCCGAGATCGCCGCCACCTGCGCATCGCCCTTGATGATGGCGCGCGCAGTGCTGTCCAGGTAGTTGTCGAAGGTCGGCACGTACAAGCCATCGACCCACACTTCGTCCGGTGCGATCAACAGCTTTTCGACCGCGCGGCGCATCGCCAACAGCGTCGCGTTGAGAATATTGATGTGGTCGATCTCTTCGACCGATGCCGACGCGATGCCGAAGGCGAGTGCATCAGTCTGGATGCGGATCGACAAGCGCTCGCGCTCTTTGGCGCTGAGCTTTTTTGAGTCGTCGAGACCGCGAATGGTTTTCTTCGGATTCAACACGACGGCGGCGGCGTACACCGGCCCGGCGAGCGGCCCGCGCCCGGCTTCATCGACACCGCAGATGAGCAGGCCTTTTTGCGGCGGCGGGCGGCGTAACGCGACGATTTTGCGGCGCCGGATGGTGGCGACGCGGCTGCCAAATTTGTCGATGCCAGTCAGCAAGTCCGGTTCCACCGGGTGGTGCAGGCAGGGTTTGGATGACGTATCAGCGGGCATATCCATAGTGTGCGGATTCTACGCCGGGGGCCGGCTCTACACCGCAGGACTGGATGCCGCCAATAGGTGCGCGACGGCCTCGCTCGCACGCGCGGCCATGCCCTGGCGCAGCTCCGTATGCAAGGCGGAAAATCGGGCGCTGATGCGCTCGCACACAGCGCTATCGCAGTGCAGATTGAGCGCGGCCTGCGCCAGATTAGCCGGCGTCGCATCGTCTTGCAGCAACTCGGGCACGACAAATTCGCCGCACAAAATATTCGGCAGACCGACCCAGGGTTGATACTGCATGCGCCGCATCAAGGCCCAGGAGAGCGGCGCCATGTTGTAGGCAATCACCATCGGGCGTTGAAACAATGCGGTTTCGAGTGTGGCGGTGCCGCTGGCGACGATGGCGAGGTTGCAGGCGGCGAGTGCGTCGTGAGTGCCGCGCGGAGCGATGGTAATCGGCACTTGCCCGGCACCGGCCGCGCTGACGGCAGTACGCCACAGGGCTTCGGTTTCGCTGCTGGCGAGCGGTACGACGAAATGAAGCGGGCCCGGCTGAATTGGGGCATGCTGAACCGCAGCGTACTGAACCTTGGCTGCTTGGGCCGCAGCATGCCGCACTGAAGCGGGATCAGCGGTAGCTTGCAGGCGCAGCCATTGCTGTCCGATGCGCAGCGCGGCACGCGCAAATCGCTCGCCCAAATATTTCAACTCCGACTGGCGGCTGCCGGGGAGCAACGCAATTACAGTGGCGTCCTGCGGCAGGTTCAATGCCGCGCGCGCGGCGGCGCGATCCGGTTGCGCCGGAATCACGTCAGCCAGTGGATGGCCGACGTAGGTCGCGGGTATCCCCGCGCCGGCGTAAAGCGTCTGTTCAAACGGAAACAGGCACAGCATGTGCCCCGCGGCGCGGCGAATCTTTTCCATCCTGCCGCCGCGCCATGCCCACACTGAGGGACTGACGAAGTGGCAGGTCTTGACGCCGGCTTCGCGCAAGCGAATTTCCAAATCGAGATTAAAGTCGGGTGCATCGACGCCGATGAAAAGATCCGGCTTTTGATTGAGCAGCCGCTGCGCCAATTGACCGCGAATAGCGCTGATTTCGCGATAGTGGCGCAGCACCTCGACGTAGCCGCGCACTGCGAGTTTTTCGGACGGCCACCACGCCTCGAACCCGGCCGCCTGCATGCGCGCGCCGCCGATCCCCATGAAGCGCGCGCCGGGGAAGCGCTGCTTCAACGCGTCGATCAGGTGCGCGGCGAGCAAATCGCCCGAGGCTTCACCTGCAACCAGAGCAATGCGCAGAGGGCCGACGCGCGAATTTTTCGGTGAGGCACCGACCTGAAAGCCGCTCGCACCAATGGTTTCAGCGGGTTGATATGCCAAAACCTTGGTCCACCAACGGTTTCAGCGGACGATGCCGCGCGTGGATGCGTTGAGGAAGTCGAGCAGCGGCGCGACCTCCGGTTGCGCGGCGCGCAGGGCTTCGAGTTCGCGCTTGGCTTCTTCTAGCGTGAGACTGTTGCGATACAAAATCTTGTAGGCGCGGCGCAGATTTTCGATTTGCTCTGTCGTGAAGCCGCGCCGCTTCAGTCCTTCGGTGTTGATGCCGTGTGGCGCTGCCGGGTTGCCGGAGCAGGTTACGTAGGGCGGCAAATCCTTGAACAAAGCGGCACCTACCGCCGACATCGAGTGCGCGCCGACCTTGACGAATTGATGTACGCCAGTGAAGCCGCCCAACACCGCCCAGTCCCCGACATGCACGTGCCCCGCGAGTTGCGTGCTGTTGGCGAAAATCGCGTGGCTGCCGATCTGGCAGTCGTGCGCGACGTGAACGTAAGCCATGATCCAGTTGTCGTGGCCGACGCGGGTGACGCCGCCGTCCTGCACCGTGCCCCGATTAAGGGTGCAGAACTCGCGAATCGTATTGCCGTCGCCGATCTCCAGAGCGGTGTTTTCACCGGCGTATTTTTTGTCTTGCGGGGCAGCACCGATGGAGCAGAACTGCCAGAGGCGATTATTCTCGCCAATGTTGGTGGGGCCCTCGAGCACGCAGTGCGCGCCGACCGATGAACCAGCGCCGATGCGTACCTTGGTGCCGATCAGGGAGTAAGCGCCGACCTCGACATCGGCCGCGAGCTCGGCGCCGGGGTCGATGATGGCGGTGGGGTGAATGCGCGCCAAGGTCAGGCTCCGCTGGACTTGCCAGTCAAATTACCCGCGCCGGCCGCTGCCGCTTCTGTCTTCACTGATTGAGAGGATGCGTCCGCCTCGTCGGGCTCGATCTTGCGTGCGGTGCAAATCAGCGTTGCTTCGGTCGCGAGCACACCATCGACCTTGGCTTCTGCCTTGAATTTCCACAAGCCGCGCCGTACCGGGCCGTCCATCGCGACATGCAGATGCAATTGATCACCCGGCAGCACCGGACGTTTGAAGCGCGCGCCGTCAATGCCGACGAAGTAATACACCGTGTTGCCGTCCGGCTTGCTTCCCAGCGTCTTGAACGAGAGAATCACTGCGGCTTGCGCCAATGCTTCAAGAATCAACACGCCGGGCATTACCGGATGGTGCGGGAAGTGGCCCGAAAAAAACGGCTCATTGATCGAGACATTTTTGACGGCGTGAATTTGCTTGCCTGCCACAACATCCACGACACGGTCGACCAGCAGCATCGGGTAGCGGTGCGGCAGGTGCTTCAGAATAGTGTGAATGTCCATCGCGTTCATATGCGTTCCTTGATGAAATTATTTGTCAGGTGCCGCGTTTGCCGGACGCAGCCGGTGCGGCGGATGGCGGGGTATCAGAGGGGGCAGCGACAGGAGCTAACGTATCCGCAAGCGCGGCTTCGAGCGCGCGAATCCGCGCGTCCATTTGATCGAGCCCGCGCAAATGCACAGCATTTCTGAGCCAGTCACGATTCGGCATCGCTGGCAGTGACGCGCCGTAGGCACCCGCGCGGCTGATCGACTTGGTGACCAGCGAACCCGCAGTGACATGCACGTGATCGGCGAGCGTAAGATGGCCGAGGATGATCGCGCCGCCTCCCACGGTGCAGTGGCGGCCAATCGTCGCGCTGCCGGCAATCCCGACGCAGCCGGCCAGCGCGCTGTGTGCGCCAATGCGCACGTTGTGGCCCACTTGAATCTGGTTGTCGAGCTTGACGCCGTCTTCGATCACGGTGTCGTCGAGCGCGCCCCGATCAATCGTTGTGCCGGCGCCGATTTCGACATCGTCACCGATGATCACGGTCGCGGTTTGCGGAATCTTTACCCACGTGCCATCGTCGGGCGCAAAGCCGAAGCCGTCGCTGCCAATCACTGCGCCCGAATGAATGATCACGTTGCGGCCGATTTTGACGCCGGGGTAGATGCTCACATTGGGATAGAGAAGCGAACCGG
>JAYVSR010000015.1:0-14619 GCA_043775155.1 Burkholderiales bacterium
GGGCGTGGCGCTTACTAGGCGTAGGTGTGGCCCTTGGGGAAAGGCAGCACCGGATCGGTGGTTCGAATCGCCGTCGGCCACGCAATGTTGGTGCGGCCATTGACGAACTGCATCACCACCAGTTGCGAGCGCTCGTTTTGCCCGGCCATGATGTTCCCCGGCGGGAAAAATTTGACGCCATAGCCGGACGGCGTCCCCCCCGCAGGAATGTCGGTTTCCAGCGCCGCTTTGCGCAGCGACTCGGAGGAAATGCCGCCATGCTTCTTGATCGCGCGCGGCAGCACGTCGGAGAGGAAAATCCACGTATTGGTAAAACCCATCGACGCATGCGGCGGCACTTCCACCGGCCCTTTGACAGCCTGATAGCGCTTGACCATTTCCTTCGCCAAATCACCCATGCCGGGTTTCAGCGTTTTCGGGTCGAGAATTTGCGCGGCCACCGGGTCAATCGAGTGGATGTAGTTCACGTCGTCGCCAAAGGTCTCGCGCAGCTTGCCGATTTGGCTATGGCCGGCACCGTGACCGATCAGCGCCTTGAACTTGAGGTTTTGCTCCTTCGCCTGACGCAGGAACAAGGTAATGTCGGGGTTGTAGCCGGTGTGCAAAATCACGTCGGGCGCAGCGCGGCGCAGCTTGGTGACGAGCGACGACAAATCGGGCGAAGTCGCCGAGTAACCCTCTTTCATCACAATCGGCGTGCCGTTGGCCTTGCACTGCGATTCATTGCCGGAGGCAACCCCGGCACCGTAAGGACCATCTTCATAAATGATCGCGACCTTCAGCTTGTCGATGGAGGTGCCGAATTTTTTCTGCGCGTGCTCCTTCAGGTAGTCGCACGACGCCTGGCCATACTGGTCGCTGTGCGGCTGCGGGCGGAACACGTATTGCAGGTTTTTGTTTTTGAACACGGCAGAGGACACACACACCGTCGCCCACATGAATTTTTTCGCCGCATCAACCTTGCCGACCATTGGCACGCACTGCGCGCTCGAATAGACGCCGAGCAGCATGTCCACTTTTTCTTGATTGATCAGACGCTCGGCTTCGTTGATCGCGACATCGACTTTCGACTGCGCATCGACATACACCGGCACGATCTTGTAGCCTTCGACGCCGCCCTTCTCGTTGAACATGTCGATCGCGGCCTTGGTGCCGATGTGGTTCGCCTCTGAACCGCCACCAGCGAAGGGGCCGGTCAAGTCATAGATGATGCCGATCTTGATTTCCTTCGCTTGCGCGAAGACGCTGCCGCTGGCGAGCGTCAGCGCCGTCGTGGCGGAAAACGCGGTAACCGTTGCAAAAGTGCCGAGCGTTGCAAAAGCGCTGAGAACTGCACGTGCTGATTTCATTGTGTCTCCTCGTTGGAAGGGATGGCGGTCGGGCGCATCGCAGTGCGGCGCGTCGATGGTGTCCGGCGCTTACTGTCTTTTACTTGCGTTTTAGTCTACCTCAAGATCGTCGCGCCGTAAAAGCCATTCGATAATGCACCTGCACTCGCATTCAAGCACCCGCAAAATCCACCGGCACCACCGGCTTCAAACTCTCACCACGCAAAATCCGCATCGCCGCTTCGCCGTACTTGGGCGTGATGCAGCCGCAGTAGTTGCCTGACGCATCACGGTACAGCTTGGCGTGATCTTCCATCGGGCCCCAACTCGCACCCGCCTGCGCGTAGTGAAATTGCAGCGCCCGGCGGCGCAGGGCTGAGCGGTTGTCGTCAGTGAAATGCTGAATCAAGCCGTGGAAAATCACCACATCGCCGGGTGCCATCGGTACTGCCACGACCGGGCGCGTTGACAAATGCGCAGGCGGAACGAAGCAACTGGCGAGCGACTCCTGCACATGCGGCGCTGCGCCTTCGCGTTGCGAACCGGGAATGAACTGCATGCAGCCGTTGTCGAGCGTCGCTTCGTCGAGCGCGATCCAGGTGCCGATGATGTGCGCCGGGTCGCGCACCATGAAATAGGACGCATCCTGATGCCAGGGCTTGGCGGCACCGATGCCCGGCGGTTTGACCAGCGCCATTTCCTGAAACAGAGTGCGGCCAATACCGAAGAGTTGATCGAGCGCCGCGTGCAGGCGGCGCGAATGCGCGGCAGCCGCGAGCACCGGATGATCATCACAAAAGCTGTCGAGGCAGCGCACTTTGAGCTCGCGCTCGGCGGGCGTGAGGCCGTCAATCGTTTGCCCGGCTTCGTAGTAGAGATTGGTGCTGCGGCGTGGGACGCGCTCCTGCATGAGATCCGACAGCGCCTGCTTGCACGCCTCGACATGCGCTGGCGTCAACACACCGGGAATCACCACGTAGCCGTCACGGCGTAATTGCGTGGCGGCTTCCAGATCAACCGAACGTTCGGGCATCGCATCTCGTTTCATCGTCGCTCTCTCGTCTTCGTTGCTGGGCACGGCCCGCATCGCAGCCACGCAAAACAGCACACCAATTGACCCGCCGCGCCGGAATACACCGCACTTGGTACTGCATCATCGGCTCAGCAGCATACCCAAGTCCACCGGGAATTGCAGGCATCGGCTCGCGCTGTGTCAGCATTAGCTTGCGCTGTCTTCATTCTGCACAGCATGCTGTACACTTTGTATCAGTCGATTCTGCTTCGCACCGTGAGGAAAACACCACATGGCCATTTCCGTATCCGACATCGTTCCTTTTACCCAAGCGCGCGCGCAGCTTTCGGGGCTGGTAGAAAGCGCCATGCGAGGGCGCGAAACCATCATTACCAAAGACGGCAAACCAGCGGCGGCGTTGATCGATGCGCAACGCCTTGATTACTACCACCGGCTGGACAACGCGCACATGCATCTGCTGTTGCTCGACGACGCGGACAAAGGCTTGGCCGACGTCAAGGCCGGGCGCACGACGGATGCGCGCGACGGCATTGCCGCGCTCAAGGCACGCCGCGCCAAAGCGCGCAAATCCCGCTGATCTGGCGTGGCGGCAAAACGTCCGGCGCACGGAACGCGCGCAACGGGAATGCGTGCGACGCGCGCGCCCCTGCGGACAGTGATTCGATACACCCGGAACTTTGAGGCCGACCTCGCGCGCATCGAGGCGTTTTGGCAGGGCAGAGATTTTCCGCAAGGCTATGACCGGCTGCTCGATGAAATTGAAGAGCGTGTCATCGTGAATCTGGAGCAACACCCGCGCATGGGCCGGTCATTTTGGGCGCGCGAGGCGGGTGCCGCCGAAGTGTTGCGGCGGATGGCGATTCTGCGCGCACGCTACGGCGCCGACACCGAAGTTCGCGAATATTTGATGGCCGATTACATCGTCCTCTACGCGCTTGCGCCGTCCAACACAAAGACACCCGCGCCGCACGGCGACACTGTCCATCTGCTCGCCATCAGGCATTACAAGGAAATGGCCTACACCCTGCCGTAGAAGAAAAAAGGTTGCACAATTGGTTGCGGAAAAGACCACACCAAAAATAGTGAAGTGATCCATCGGATCATGAGAGCGCCTCCTCTAGGCATGGGGCATATCGATTGCGCCCTGCCCTGCAAACGCCTCAATCTCCGTCGTGGAGTACCCCAACCCCTCAAGCACCGCAGCAGTGTGCGCCCCCAGCGCAGGCACATCATCCATCCGCGCCTCGAACGCCGAGCTCGCACCCGGTGGCAGCAGCGCGGGGATCGGCCCGGCCGAGGTGCCGACCGTACGCCAGCGATCCCGCGCCTTTAATTGCGGATGCGCCCACAGCGCCGCCATGTCGTTCATCCGGCCATAGCCGATGCCCGCCGCGTCCAGCCGCGCTTCGACTTCGGTCGCAGTCAATTGGCTGAAAGCCGCTTCCACCAACGTTTTCAGGGCATCTCGATTAGCTGATCGTTGCGCTACTGAGTCGAAGCGGGTGTCTTTGGTGAGCGCTGCATCCTGCATCACCTTGTCGCAAAACGCCGCCCACTCACGCTCGTTTTGCAGGCCGAGTACGACGCTTGTGCCGTCTCCGGTCGCAAACGGCCCGTAGGGATAAATCGTCGCGTGGCTCGCGCCCGCGCGCGGCGGCTGTGGCGCGCCCTCAAAGGCGTAGTAGAGCGGAAAGCTCATCCACTCGCTCAAGGCTTCGAGCATCGACACATCAATGTTCGAACCCGCGCCAGTCTTGCCGCGCAACAGCAGCGCGTTGAGAATCGAGGTATAGGCGTACATGCCGGCCGCGATGTCGGCGACCGAGATGCCGGCTTTGGCAGGCGACTCTTCGGTGCCGGTGGTGGAAACGAAACCGGCTTCGGATTGAATCAGCAGGTCGTAGGCTTTCTTGTCGCGCTGTGGGCCGTCGGCACCGTAGCCGGAAATATCGCAAACGATGAGGCGCGGGAATTTTGTTTTCAGCGCGTCGTAGGACAAGCCCATGCGCGCGGTCGCACCGGGCGCGAGGTTTTGAATCAGCACGTCGGCGTTGGCAAGCAGTTTGTCGAGAATCTCCGGCGCGCGCTCGTGTTTCAGATCGAGCGTGAGGCTTTCTTTCGAGCGGTTGGTCCAGACAAAGTGGGAGGCGAGGCCGTTGACGCGGGTGTCATAGCCGCGCGCAAAGTCTCCCACGTTGGGACGCTCGATCTTGATCACGCGCGCGCCCATGTCTGCCAACTGACGCGTGGCGAACGGCGCAGCGATGGCGTGTTCGAGGGAGATGACGGTGATGCCGTCTAGTGGGCGAACTGCGGGGCGAACTGCGGGTCGAACTTCGGCGCTTGTCATGTTTGAGTCGCACAGTGGGGGTGAGACGATTTTACTTGCCGCGCTCCGGCGACGTGGGGTTTCCGCAATAAAATTCGTCCATCCCGACTTCGACAGAGGAATCTTCCATGCACTTATTTCACTCAGCATTGCGCCAAGGTGGCCTCAAGGTTGTGTTCGCGCTCGCCTGCGCGGCATCCCTGCTTACGAGTACTGCCTTCGCCCAGCCCTACCCGAACAAACCAGTGCGCGTGATCGTCACCTTCCCGCCCGGCGGCACGCCGGACATTTACGGCCGCATCCTGTCGCAGGAGTTGTCCACATTGTGGAAGCAATCGGTGGTGGTCGAAAACAAGACCGGTGCCAGCGGCACCATCGGCACCGACTTCGTTGCCAAGGCCGTGCCCGATGGCTACACGCTCCTGTTCGCTGCCGATGCCTCGATCACCATTGCGCCAAATCTCGTGCGCAACATTCCCTACAACCCGCTGAAAGATTTGACGCCGATTGCCAACGCAGTCGCCGGGCCGTTTGTGCTGCTCGCCAACCCGGCGTTCCCGGCGAACGACATGAAGGAGTTCATTGCGCTGGCCAAATCGCAGCCGGGCAAGATCAGCTACGCCTCGTCCGGCCCCGGCGGGCAGCAGCATTTGTCGATGGAGACAGTGCGCCACATGGCAGGCATCGAGGTGGCGCACATTCCCTACAAAGGTTTCGGCCAGGGCTTGGGCGATGTGATGGCCGGTCACGTGCCGCTGATTTTTGGTGGCATCACGGCGTCGATTCAACACACAAATGGGGGAAAAGCGGGCGGCAAGTTGAAAGCGCTCGGCGTCACCAGCGCAAAACGCTCGCAAGCGCTGCCCAGTGTGCAGGCCATCGCCGAGACCCTGCCAGGTTTTCGCATCGAGGCGTGGTACGGCTTTATGGGGCCGCCCGGTCTGCCGCGTGACATCGTGGCAAAGATCAACGCCGATGTCGCCGCCATCGTCAAACGACCGGACTTTCAGAAACGCATGACCGACGACGCACTCGAACCCGCACTCGGCACGCCGGAAGAATTCGGCGCGCAGATTGCAGTTGATCTCGCGAGCTGGGCGAAGCTCGTCAAGGCGGTCAATGTGAAGGTGGATTGATTCAGGCCTTCGATTCAAAAATAAGCCTGAAACTATTTTGGGAGATAAAAAAGTAGTGACAAGCATCAGATTTCTGAAAAGAAGCAACAAACCACCTCAGGCCGGCGATGTCTTTGCGATTCAAGTTTGCGATGAAATCTTTCATTTTGGACGCGTGATTCGCGCGAGGCTCAATTTGAAGCCAACCATGATGCTTAACGATCCGAACGCGGTTGGAATTACAAATCTCTATTTGATCTACGTTTATCGAACGACATCAGCCAACAAAGCTGTTGTCCCGCGGTTGCGCAAAACTGATTTGCTACTTCCCCCGCGATTTGTTTTTTCACAGCCTTGGAGGCAAGGTTATTTTGAAACTGTTCTGTCGTTTCCTGTCGAAGCGGCGGATGTTTTGAAGCAACATTGTTTCAAAATCACCTACCCGAAACCAGTGCCGGTGCGTGTTCGGTACGCGGATGAACTGTGTCGTGAATTGCCTAAACGGTTGAGTCCTTGCGGTGACTATGGCGTTATTGGACATATTGCATTGGGCAAGCAAATGCGGCAGGCACTTGGATTGCCAATCGCAGCTGATGATGAGTAGGTGCAGGTTGTCCCGCCCGCTAATTCACTCCATCACAATCAAATACACTCGCAGGCCGGCGCACGCCTCGCCTGGATCGCCACGCTTTGTGGCGCTGCCCGCCTATGCCCCCTGCCCTCTTCACACTCACATGTAGCTTTCATGACCACACTCACTCCCCGCACCGGCGGCGAAATCCTCGTCGATCAACTCAAAGTTCACGGCGTACGCCACGCCTTCTGCGTGCCGGGCGAGTCTTACCTCGCGGTGTTGGACGCGCTCTACGGCGCGCGTGACTCCATCGAACTGATCGTCGCGCGGCAAGACGGCGGGGCCGGCTTCATGGCTGGCGCCTACGGCAAGATGACCGGCAAACCCGGCATCTGCTTCGTCACCCGCGGGCCGGGCGCGACCAACGCGAGCATCGCGGTTCACACCGCGTTTCAAGATTCCGACCCGATGATCCTCTTCGTCGGGCAAGTCGCGAGTGACCAAGTCGAGCGCGAAGCGTTTCAGGAAATGGACTACCGCCGGATGTTCGGCCAGATGGCGAAATGGGTCGCGCAGATCGACCGCGCCGACCGGATTCCCGAATATGTGAGCCACGCGTTTCACACCGCTGTCTCCGGCCGCCCCGGCCCAGTGGTGCTGGCGCTGCCTGAAGACATGCTCACGTCGATGGCGAGCGTGGCGGATGCCGGTGCCCACAAGGTGGTGCAAGCGTCGCCCGGCGCGGCTGATATGGACAGGCTGAAAGCCTTGGTGGGAGCGGCTAAGAAGCCGATTGTCATTCTCGGTGGCGCAGGCTGGAACCAGCAAGGCATTGTCGATTTGCAAAGCTTCATTGAAAATTTTGATCTCCCGGCCGGCTGCTCGTTCCGCTTTCAAGACCTCTACGACAACCGCCTGCCCAACTATGTCGGCGATGTCGGCATCGGCATCAACCCCTTGCTCGCACAGCGCGTGAAGGATGCCGATGTAATCCTCGCCATCGGCGCGCGCCTGGGCGAAATGACCACCTCGGGCTACACCCTCATCACCTCGCCGGTGCCAACGCAAAAATTGATTCACGTCCACAACGACCCGAACGAGTTGGGCCGGGTGTATCAAGGCGAACTCTTGATCGCCTCCGGCATGAACGAATTCGCCGCCGCCGCAAAAGCGCTCGGCAAACTCGACGCGCCGCAGTACGCCGCCCACACCAAAACCGCCCGCGCCGAATACGACACCTGGCAAACCACCGCCTACAAAGGCATGCCCGGCAAAGTCGAGTTGCGCGAAGTGATTCGCGTGATGGAACAGCAACTGCCCGAAGACACCATCTACACCAACGGCGCCGGCAACTTCTCCGGCTGGCTGCACCGGTTTCACCGCTACACCGGCTTTCGCACCGGTCTCGCCCCCACGGCAGGCTCGATGGGCTTCGGCGTCCCCGCCGCCATCGCCGCCAAAACCGCAGACCGCACGCGCACCGTGGTGTCATTCAACGGCGACGGCTGCTACATGATGAACGGCCAAGAACTCGCCACCGCCGTGCATCACAAGTTGAACGTCATTTTCATCATCGTCAACAACGGCATCTTCGGCACCATTCGCATGCACCAGGAGCGCGACTATCCGGAGCGCGTGCATGGCACCTCGTTCACCAATCCCGACTTCGCCGCGCTCGCAAAAGCCTACGGCGCGCACGGCGAGACGGTGACCGAGACGGCGCAGTTTGCCGAGGCGTTGAAGCGTTCGGTCGCCAGCGGCAAACCGGCGGTGATTGAAGTGGTGATTGATACCAATGCAATCACCACGCAGACGACGATTGAGGCGCTACGGGCGAAGGCGAAGAAGTAGTCAGTTGAAATCAGCTTTTCATCAAGCGCATAACGGAGACTTTGATGGTTCATTTTTTCAAGCAATTCGCTGTGCTGGCAATCGTGATTGGCGTTGTCGCAGCCGGGTTGAGCGGCTGCGTCGGCACCATCGAAACCGGCGACGTCGGCATTCGCACCACACTCGGCAAGGTGAATTCAGAAGAGCTTGAACCCGGCGTCTATTTCGCCATTCCCGGCATCAGCCGGGTGCAGGAGTTTTCCGCAAAAGAGATCGGGGTTGATCTGAACGATCTCACTCCCAAAGCGAAAGACAATCTTTCACTGCGCGATTTGGACGTGACGATTTTCTATCGCGCCAATGGCGCATCCATCGCCGACCTGTACGTCAAATACGCTGCGCAGCACACGCGCGCAGAGCATGCAGCCGTCTTTTTCCCCGCTTATGGGCTGTTGCAGCGCCTTGCGCGCAACATCATCTACGAAGAAGCTGCCAAGTTTGATAGCTTGGTGATGCACACCAAACGCGAGGAAATGGCGAGCGCCGTGCAAAAGGCGCTGCAAGCGGAATTGGACAAAAACGACAAAGGCGTATTCGTCATCAGCCGCGTCGTGATTCGCCAGTTGACCACCGACCCGGCGATAGAAAAAGCGATTCAGGAGTCAGTAGCCGCGCAGAAGCAGCTCGAAACCACGCGCCAGCGGATTCAGATCGCGGAAGCCGAAGCGCAAGTGGAGGTCAAGAAAGCGGAGGGTATCGCGCAAGCCAACAAGATCATCAACCAGAGCTTGACGCGCGAATATCTGCAACATGAAGCTAATCTGGCGCTGCAAAAATTTGCGGAGAAAGGTGGCACCACCACCGTGGTCATCCCGGCGCACATGCAAACCGCGCCGCTCATCAACATCGGCAAATAGCGCCCATGCGCCCAGTCCGCGCTGAAACGCTCAGTGGCATCGATGGCAACATCCATATACGTTAGGAGCGCGACTATCTGGAGTATGTGCGTGGCACCGGTTTCGCGAACCCCGAATTCGCTGCCCCGAACCCGAACGTTGCAAGTGGGAAGCCGACGGTGCTCGAAGGGTTGATTGACACCGATGCCACCACCTCGCAGACCACGATTGAGGCGTTGCGCGCCAAGGCGAAGAAGTAACGGAAGTAAAAAGCGGCGAGTTTTAATTGAGCAGAACATGAAACGTGCGATACGCAGCAAATCAAGCAGTCCGCCTCGCAGGCCTACACTCGGTGAGCTAGGCGCAGGCTTGTTCGGCGCAGACACGAGCCCATTACCTCCTGGTGTCACGAACGTCAGTGGCAATGTCAAAGCGTTGCTCAAGCAGAAACTGCGTGAAAAGCATCGGCGCCTGAGCGAGTCCTAAGCGATGACCAACCTTCGCGCCATCGCCCTCACCAACACCACCTTCGCCCCCTTCGGCGACGTGATCGAAGCACTCGGCAATTCCAGCGCAGCAAACCAAGGCCGCGCTGAACGCTTCGACACACCGCTCGATCTCGCCAGCACCGACGCACGCGTGCCGCGTTTGCACACCGCAATCTACCGCATCAAACAAAGCACACCGCCGTTTACGTTGAAGCTGGTTGAGCGCCATCCGCTGTCGGCGCAACTGTTCTTCCCGAATTCCGGTGCGCGCTTTCTCGTCTGCGCGTGTACCAACTTGCCAGACGGTGAGCCGGATTTATCCACACTCCAAGCCTTCATCGGCGAACGCCATCAAGGCATCGTCTGGCGCAAAGGCGTGTGGCATTCGCCCTTCGCCGCGCTCGATGCGGACGGCGATTTTTTGATGCAGCAGTGGCAAGGCGCCGGTGCGCTGGACTGCGAAGAACGGCCACTGGAGCCGTTCTTCAGCGTTTCTTAGAGAGCGGATGACAGCAACATGACGCAACCCAAAGTTCTACTCGATGGCCTCACCTTTGGCGAAGGGCCGCGCTGGCGTGGCGGCAAATTGTGGTTCTTCGATTTTTATTCGCATCGCGTGATGACGGTTGATCTCGCGGGCAACAGCGAGACGATTCTTGAAGTGCCGCAGCGCCCCTCAGGGCTTGGCTGGACGGCTGCGGGTGACTTGCTGGTGGTTTCGATGCAGGACAAACGCGTGTTGCGCTTCGATGGCAAGACCGCACATCCCTACGCCGACTTGTCCGCGCTCGCGGGCGGGCCGTGCAACGACATGGTGGTCGATGCGCAAGGCCGCGCCTACGTCGGCAACTTCGGTTACGACCGTCACAACGGCGCACCGGCGCGCACCACCTGCATCGCGCTCGTTGGCACCGACGGCAGCGTGAAGAGCGCGGCTGACGGTCTGACCTTCCCCAATGGCATGGTGATCACGCCGGATGGCAAGACCCTGATCGTGGGTGAAACTTTCGCGCACCGCCTCTCGGCGTTCGACATTCGTGACGACGGCATGCTCGTCAACCATCGCGTGTTCGCCGAGACGCCGGGCTGTTTTCCCGATGGCATTTGCCTCGACGCCGAGGGCGCGGTGTGGGTCGCCGACGCGCGCGGCAACAACGTGCTGCGCGTGCTTGAAGGCGGCCGCGTGGCGCAGAAGGTCAACACCGGCGAGCGTCGTTCCTTCGCCTGCATGCTGGGCGGCGCGGATCGGCGCACCCTGTTCATCATCACCAACACCGACAGCGGCCCGGCGATTGCGGAGAAGAAAAGCGGACGCATCGAGATCGTTGAGGTTGATGTGCCGGGAGTGGGGCTGCCGTAGAGCCGTTTCGTTCCACTCCGCATTTCTCCCAACCCAACACGGAAAACATTCATGGCCCGCCTGCCCTATCTCAACCCCGCCGATCTCGCGCCTGAAAATCAAGACCTGCTCAAGCGCCCGATCAACCTGTTTCGCGCGATGGTGCATAGCCCGAACGGCGCGCGCGCGTTTCACGGTCTCGGCGAATACATCCGCTGGGACAGCAAGCTCGACGCGCGCCTGCGCGAGATGGCGATCATCCAGATCGGCTACATGTCGCGCTCGGTCTACGAGTACACGCATCACATCAAGATCGGCCGCGACTTCGGCGTGTCGGATGCGGACTTGCGCGGCATCGCCGCCGAGACGGCGGGGCAGCCCAGCAGCCTCGACGAGATCACCCGCGCGGTTCTGCGCGCGGCGCGCGAGATGACTACCAGCATCGCCGCCACCGACGCCACCTGGGCCACGCTGGCTGCACATCTCAGCCCAGAGCATCTGACTGACCTCACGCTCACGATCAGCTTCTACAACGCGGTGATCCGCTTTCTCGGCACGATGCAGATCGACAACGAGCCGGAGTACCAAAAATTTCTAGCTGAGTTTCCGTTTGCGCCGGCCTGACGCGGCGTGACCTTGCGCACCCACCCAGGAGAACACATGACAGGACGCGTCGCAGGAAAAATCGCCATCGTTTTTGGCGGCGGGCAAACACCAGGGCAAACCGTCGGCAATGGCCGCGCCACGGCGATGACGCTGGCGCGCGAAGGCGCGCATGTGACGGTAGTGGATCGCCATCTGGCGCTGGCCGAACAGACGGTGCGCCTAATCAATGAAGCCAAGAGTGGCTCTGGGAGCGGTTCTGCGGCCAGTACGACGGGCAATATGGCAGGCAACGCGGCAGGCAACGCGACAGGCAACACCGCAGGTGCCGCCGCCGCCTGGAAAACCTGCACCGGCAGCGCCACCGCGATGCAAGCCGACGCCACAAAGGAGGACGAAGTGAGCGCGATCATCGCTGCCGTGGTCAAGCAGCATGGCCGGCTCGACCTGTTGCACAACAACATCGGCGCCAGCATCGAGTTGGGCGACGCGCCGGCCGACACGATTACCGAAGCCGCATTCGACCGTAGCTTCGCAATCAACGTCAAGAGCGCATGGTTTGCCACCAAGCACGCGCTGCCGCACATGCGCGCGCAGAAGCAGGGATCGATCGTCAACATCTCGTCCCTCGCCGCTGCACAGGCGTATCCGCTGCTCGGCTACAAGACGATGAAGGCGGCGATGATCGCGATGACCGAGAACGTCGCGGCGGCCAACGCGCAATACGGCATTCGCGTCAACGCGATTTTGCCGGGGCTGATGAATACGCCGATGGCGATTGAGCACCGCGTCAAACAGGGCCGCGCGCGCGAAGAGGTGATTGCCGCACGCGATGCACGGATTCCGCTCGGCGGCCGGATGGGTAGTGGCTGGGACACTGCCAACGCCGCGCTGTTCTTGCACTCGGATGAAGCGTCGTTCATCACCGGCACCGTGCTGATTGTGGATGGCGGCGAGCTGGTCGCGCATGGCCTGTAGCAGTGCATCCCGCAACTGCACAATGTCGATTTTGCGTTTGCGCTAAGATGAATTAATTGATCCGTTGATAAATCGCGCAGCATCCATGCACTACTGTCTGCTGCGTGACGCGCCGTATTAATCGCCGCACTTACCGTAGCACCGTCACCGCATCGGCCCCGCAAGTAACCCTAAGCCGGACGTGACACCAGAGGAGAGTGAGCAGCAATGCCCATCATTGTTCAGGATTTCCTGCAAGCGCTGGCCGCTGGCCTGTTGGTCGGCGGCACGTATGGGCTGATGTGCGTGGGCCTCGGCATCATCTTCGGCGTGATGCGCGTCGTCAACTTCGCCCACGGCGAATTCATGATGCTCGGCATGTACATCGCCTTTTACCTGGTCACCTGGCTTGGCCTGATGTCGCTTCTCGGGCCTTACGCCGGGCCGATTGTGGGCGCATTGCTGGCCGGGCCAGTCGTGTTTGTGATCGGCTGGCTGCTGCACCGGCATCTGATCGCCAAGGCCACCGGCGCGCGCGTCGTCAGCGCTGAAGCCGAGGGGCATTACACGCAAATTATTCTGACGCTCGGCGTGTCGTTGATGCTGCAAAACGGCGGGCTGATTTTGTTTGGCTCCTTGCCAACGTCGATTCAAACCCCGATGTCGCGCGAGTCGTGGGAGCTGGGGCCGGTGTTTTTGAATCAGGCGCGTACCTTGAGTTTTGTGATTTCGACGGCGCTGGCGGTGGCGCTGTATCTGTTTCTCGCGCGCTCGCGCCTCGGCAAGACCTTGCGCGCAGCGGCCGACAACCCGGTTGCCGCCGCCTATGTCGGCATTGATGTGGATCGCTCACACCGCTTGGCTTTCGGCCTGGGTGTCGGCATTACCGCGATTGGCGGCGGCTTGATTGCGACGACGCAAACGTTTCAACCCTACGTTGGTTTTGATTTTGTGATCGTGATGTTTGCCGGCGTGGTGCTCGGTGGCATGGGCAGCATCCTCGGCGCATTTTGGGGTGGGTTGTTGATCGGCGTGGTGCAGCAGATGTCTACTTTGATCTTGCCGTATCAGTTGCAAAACACGGCGATCTTTGTGGTGTTTTTGCTGATCATTTTTTTCTGGCCGCGCGGCATGTTTGGCAAGAGTTGGGAGCGCACATGAAACGCGTGCTGGAACTGCGGGAGCGCCCATGAACCACGTGCCAGCACTGCGGGAGCGCACCTGATGCCGACGCTCAGCCCGGACGCGCGCAAACAACTCTGGGCCATCGGCATCTTTGCCGTGGTCTATCTCGCCATCGGCATGGTGGTGCGCAACAGCTATTACCAGTTGATGATGACGCTGGTGTTGATCTGGGCGGCGACGGGCCTGTCGTGGAACGTGCTGTCGGGCTACAGCGGCCTGATCTCGTTTGGCCAGGCGGCGTTCTTTGGTCTCGGTGGCTACACCATGACCATCGCGTTTGTGAAGTTCGGCCTCACGCCCTGGCTCGGCATTCCACTTGGCTGCGCGGTCGGCGTGCTGGCCGGCATCCTCATCGGCCTGCCGACGTTTCGCTTGCGCGGCCACTACTTCGGCCTGTCAATGTTGGCGTATCCGCTGGCGATGCTGTATGTGTTTGAGTGGCTGGGCTATCAAGAAGTGTCGCTGCCGATGAAGCGCGAGAACCCGGCGATGTTTGCCCAGTTCAGCGACCAGCGCATGTACATGGTGCTGGCGATGGCGCTGCTGGTGCTGTGCATGCTGATCTCGCTGCGCGTCGAGCGCTCGCGCTTTGGCCGGCAACTGCTGGCGATCAAACAGAACGAACCGGCGGCTGAGGCCGCAGGCATCGATACCTGGCGGATGAAGATGTTCGCCATCATGTTGAGCGGCGGCATGGCGGCGGCGGCGGGCGGCATGTACGCCAACATTTTGCTGGTCGTCACGCCGCATTCGATGTTTGGCATGCTGGTGTCGGCGCAGGCGCTGATCGTGGCGCTGTTCGGTGGCGTCGGCGTCTTTTGGGGGCCGGTGATCGGCGCGGCGGTGCTGGTGCCGCTGTCCGAAATTTTGCATGGCGAGCTCGGCCACATCGTGCCGGGGATTCAGGGTGTGGTGTATGGGCTGGCGGTGATCATCATCATC
>JAYVSR010000016.1:0-18622 GCA_043775155.1 Burkholderiales bacterium
ATCTGCATCATGCCGAAGCGAAACAAAGGATCGACGATGCCGCGCTTGAACGCCCAGCCGAGCACCGCGATGGCGACAAACAACGTGAAGAAGAAACTCACCGGCATCGGCACACCGGCGGACGCAAAGCCGAGCATGATGAAAGCCGGCAACATGACGAACTCGCCCTGAGCGAAGTTGATCGTGCCCGACGCTTGCCAGAGCAAGGTGAAGCCGAGCGCGGCCAAGGCATAAATGCTGCCTGTGGCCATGCCGGAGAACACCAATTGCAAAAAGTCAGCCATTGCGCCGCGAGTCGTAAATTACATTTGACGGCGGGAACAAAAGCGGCGCACCGACACGCTAGAAAGCACGCTAGAAAGCACGCTAGAAAGCACGCCAGAAAGCACGCGAGACAGCACGCCAGACAGCACGTCAGACAGCACGTCAGGCACCACGCCGCTTTTGCTGCGCCAATTCAAATTACTTCTTCTTGCCCAACGGCGGAATCGTGGCAATCACTTCCTGCTTGCCGTTCTTCACTTCGGTGAGGAAGCTGTCGCGATCGAGGTCGCCATTGGCGTCGAACTCAACGTCCATCAGGATGCCGGGGTTGTCCACCGCCTTGAGCTTGAGGGTATGCATCGCCTTGGCGACGGCTTTGCGATCCAGCTTGCCGACTTTCTCAATCGCGGCCTTGAGGAAGTAGACGCCCGAGTAGCCCTTCATGCCGTTGTGATCCGAGATGTATTTGTACTCACGCTCGAACTTGGCGCGGAACGCGCGAATCGCTGGCAGCGGTGCATCGACCGTCAGACCAACGTGGGCGACAGCGCCATTGGCCGCTTCACCGGCCAGCTCAATCACCTTCTGGCTGGTCAGCACGGTCTCGCCGATCACCGGCTTGGTCCAGCCTTGCTTGCGCAGTTCGCGCAACAGCCGGGCCGACTCTTCTTCGTTGGTATAGGCAAACACGGCGTCAGCGTTGCTCTGCTTGGCGCGGATCACGGCAGCGGAAAAATCGATCTGGCCGGAATCAGTGGAAATGTCGGCAACGATTTTGGTCGGCGACTTGTCGAGCGCCTGCATCAGCATTTCGCGGCCGCCTTTGCCGAAGTCGTTGTTGACGTAAATCACCGCCAAGGTTTTTACCTTGGCTTGATCAGTGATGTAACGCGCAATTTTCGGCATCGCCGTGGCTTGCGTAAAGCTGGTGCGGAAAATGTAGGGGTTGCCCTGCTTGGTGATCGCCGCTGCCTCACCGCCGGTGAAGTTCGGCACTTCGGCGCGGCGCGTCTCGGCCATGCTGACCATAATCGAGCCGGAGAACACCGGGCCGAACACGGCAAATACGTCCGAATCAATCGCCTTTTGCGTCAGGCCCTTGGCGACGCCGGGGTTGCTCTGGGTGTCCGACGTGGTGAATTCAATCTTCTTGCCGAGGATGCCGCCGGCAGCATTGATTTCTTTAATCGCGAGCAGCGCGCCGTCTTTGAAGTTGGTGCCCGAGGTGGTGCCGGGGCCGGACAACTCGACGATATTGGCGATCTTGACGGTTTGTTGGGCCAGCGCGGGCGTAGCCGCCAGTGCTGAGAGAGCGACCGCTAACAACAGTTTCTTCATGACTCCTCCGTTTTTATGGAATGACTGGATGAACAAAAAACACTAAAGACAACAGGTGAACCTGCAATTATCGCCGATAGACCCCGCCAAACCACCGCCAGACGCATGCGTAGCGGCAGCGCGCTTGCGCGAGTTGACTTGATCGGAGCGCTGCTCGCGTAGCGCTTAGCCCATCGCCGGTTTGAGCGGTGACAAATCGCTGAAGTCCGGCGTTGCGCCCGCCTTTGTGTCTGCCTTTGCATTATTTTTGGCCATCACTGCACGCGCAATATCTTCGGGGCTGAAGATGCCCGGCTGCAGCGCGTTGAGATAGGCGAACGATTCCGCCACCGAATGATCACGCGCGTAGCTGATCATCTCTTTGCTCGCGGCGACGGCGAGCGGCGCTTTGGCGGCGATCTTCTGCGCCACCGCACGCACAGCCGCATGCAACGCCTCGTGCGAATCGAATACGCCGTTGACGAAGCCAAGACGCTCGGCGCGGTCTGCACCCAAGCGGTCACCGGTGTAAGCAAGCTCGCGCACCACTGCATCGGGCAACTGATGCGGCATGCGGTTGAGGGTGCCGACGTCAGCCATCATGCCGAGATTGATTTCCTGAATGCAGAAGAACGCGTCGCGGGTGACGTAGCGCAGACAGCAGGCGGTTGTCATGTCCACCGCGCCGCCAATGCAGCCGCCCTGAATCGCCGCGATCACCGGGAAGCGCGCATTGGCGATGGCGTTGAATGACTCCTGCAATTTGCGCAACTGCTGGCGAAAGCGTTCGCGATCCAGTACGTCTTTCGTGCCGAGCGCGTTGCCACCCTGGAACACAGATAAATCCATCCCCGCCGAAAAATGTTTGCCGGTGGAAGAAAGAATCGCGACGCGGGTGCCGCCGGCTTCGTCGAGCGCGCGAAACGCATGCGGTATCTCGGCCCAGAAGGCCGGTGTCATGCTGTTGAGACGCTCCGGGTGGTTGAGCTTGATCTGCGCGATGGGGCCGTCGCGGGTGACTTCAATGCATTCGTAGTTCATCGTGGGGCTCTCCTCAAGTTTGCTTTGCGATTTGCGCCGGGTCAAGTTCAACGGGGCACGTTCAACGGGGCACGTCCGTCGAGTCAAGTCCGCTCTGCGCGATCTTTTTTGTTCTGCACTTCAATTGAATCCCGCGCGGCCTGCCAATCGGCATCTTGCCAGCTGCGCAACTCATAAAAATTCCCGCCCATGCCGAGCGCGCCAGCGCCATCCATCATCAGCGACTCACCTGACATCCAGTTGCAGCCGCCACTCATTAAAAACGCCGCGAGATTTTGCAACTCATCCATCGTGCCGCAGCGCGCCTGCGGGTTGTTCCGCGCCGAGCGCGAACCGGGTTGCTCGCCGGGGTTCAAGCGTTTGCTCATGCCTTCGGTGGGAATCTCGCCTGGGCCGATGGCGTTGAGGCGAATGCCATAACGCCCCCACTCGGTGGCGAGCGACATCGTCATGCCGTGAATCGCGCTCTTGCTCATGGCGGAGGGCACGACGAAGGGGCCGCCATTGCGTACCCAAGTGACGATGACCGAGATCACCGAGCGCATCGGCATGCCGGGCTGCCAGCCGCAGGGGTTCTCGTTGGTCGCGTGTACTTTCGCTTCCGCCACCCAGCGTTTGCCGACCGCCTGGGTGACGTAGAAAGTGCCGTGCATCACGATGTTGGCGATGGCGTCGAAGCCGCGCGGACTCAGGTCTTCGGTGCGGCTGATGAAATTGCCCGCCGCGTTGTTGACCAGGCCAGTGACGCCGCCGTTGGCAAATATATCGGCGACCATTTCTTCGACTGCGGGCGCCTGGCGGATGTCGAGTGGATACGACGCCACCTTGCGCTGATATTTATCTTCCAACTCCTGGGCCACCGATTTGGCGAGATCACCACGGCGGCCACAGATCACAGCCTGCGCACCGAGCGATAAAAACTTCTCGGTCATCGCGCGGCCGAGACCGGTAGCGCCGCCGGTGACGAGGATGCGCTGGCCTTTTAATAGATCATTCTGGAACATGGCATACCTCTAAGAGTGTTGGTGGGTGCGGCTGTCCACAAATTTGAGTCGATTTAAGCTGAAAAACTAAATCTGGAGTCCGGGATGGAGATTCGGCTTCGCGCAGAGTACCAGCGCGCCGCGCCGTTAGGGTGGACAGAGCAATCGTGTGCGGTAGCGAGACGGGGCGATCCTGGTTGTCGATCGTTGTTGCCGTTGGCGTCGCGGACACGAGTGCGGCCGATGAGTCGTGGTGGCGTTTCCTCGCGAATGGTTGCACCATTACTTTCTCGGAAATCGAGGAGTGAAGGCAGGTTAATTCGCATCACTACCACCCGGGTCTCCTCCGCGTAGCGGCTTCGTCCAGCCAGCGCGAGGCGTAGACGTGCAACGCGAGATCGCCGGGTTTCTGCGCGGCTTCTGCCTCAGACCGAATGCTTTCCATCGAGAGGTTGATTGGTGAGCAGGAAAGGCGCTGATTTTACTCACCTGCTCGTCCTGCTTACCGGCTGCGGCGCGCCGTCCGTGCCTGCAATCAAACGCAGTGTGGCAGTTAAAATCGCCGCCTTCACGCAACCGAGCAACGCCGTGTCCGACCGCCTCGCTGTACTGCCGCAATACCTCTTGCCCAAGCGTCTGCTCACCGAAGCCATCGGCAAACTCGCCGGCACGCGCGGCGGCGCGCTGACCCATTTCGCGATCCGCCGTTTCATCGCGCGCTATGGCGTCAACATGAGCGAAGCCGCCGATCCGCGCATCGAGAGCTACGCCACGTTTAACGAATTTTTCACCCGGCCATTGCGCGAAGGCGCGCGGCCCATCGCCGATGCACCCTGGATCTGTCCGGTCGACGGCGCGATCAGCCAATTAGGCAAGATCGAAGGCGATCAAATTTTTCAAGCCAAGGACCACAGCTACAGCACGCGCGCACTGGTCGGCGGCGATGCCGCGTTAGCCGCGCGGTTTGACAACGGCAGCTTCGCCACCCTCTACTTAAGCCCGAAGGACTATCACCGCATTCACCTGCCTTGCGCCGGTACCTTGCGCCGGATGATCTATGTGCCGGGTGATTTGTTCTCGGTCAACCCCACCACGGCGCGCGGCGTCCCAGGATTGTTCGCGCGCAACGAGCGGGTGGTGTGCGTGTTTGATTCAGCCGATGCAAGCAATGGCCCGTTCGTGCTGGTGCTGGTCGGCGCCACCATCGTCGGCAGCATGGCGACGGTGTGGCATGGCGTCGTCAACCCGCCGCGCACGCGCGATGTGCGGGAGTGGCGTTATGACGATGGTGCCGTTGCGCTCGCACAAGGCGCAGAAATGGGGCGCTTCCTCCTCGGCTCTACGGTGGTGATGTTGTTTCGGAGCGATGCCATCGCGTTCAATCCAACATGGAAACCATCCGGGTCCATCCATCTGGGCGATGAAATGGCGCGCTACATTTAAGCTCGGTTCATCAGCCGGCACGTGCGGACACCCATCCTGCGCAGTGGTCGAAATATTCACGCGTTCACGACCAAGCAATCGGGCTTACACAGCCTGTTAAAATTTGCCCCGGAGTGGCAGCACACAGGTGGCAGCACACAGGTGTTCGCCGCCGCGCGGATCTAGGCCGGGTAGCCGGTTCTGTTCAAATCAACTTTTTGGTACTGAATTTATGAGCACACTGCGTGTGATTTTTATGGCAGCGCTTGCCCTGACAGCATCGCAAAGCATCTTCGCGCAAGGTGCCGCAGCCCCGGGCGCAATCGTCGGACGGATGGGGACGGTGGAATTGCGTGCCGCGCAGATCACCGACCTGATCGCCGCCCAAGCGCCCGATGTCCGCAAAGCGCTCGCGGCCCAGCCAGAAGCATTAAAAGACCTGGTGAATGCCGAGCTATTGCGCCGCGCGCTGGTCGCCGAAGCGCGCCAGTCGCAATGGGACAAGCGTCCCGAAGTCGCATTGGCGATGGAGCGAGCGCGCGATCAGACCATGATCGAGAGCTTCGTCACAAACCGCTCAACCCCGGAGGCAGCTTTCCCATCTGCCAGCGAAATTCAGGCTGCGTATGACCAAAACCTCGCGCAATTTCAAATACCGGCGCAGATCCATCTCGCGCAGATTTTGATTCGCCTGCCCGAAAAACCCACTGCGGAAGACACCCAGCGCGCCGATGCCCTGATCCGTGAGGCGAGCGCCAAAGTCACCAGCGGCGGCGATTTCGCCGCGCTGGCAAAACAATACTCACAGGATCAAGCCAGCAAGGACAAGGGAGGCGTGCTCGACTGGATCCCTGAAGCCAGCCTTAGCCCGGCGATTCGCGAAGAGACCGTCAAGCTGCAGCCTGGCGGAGTCAGTCGTGCGCTGAAAACGGCCTTTGGCTGGCAGATAGTCAAGGTTCTGGAACGCAAGCCGGCGAGCACGCGTCCCTTGCAGGAAGTGCGTGAAGCCATCGTTAAGGGCTTGCGCGACGCTCGTACCCAGGAGAATCGCCAGCGTTTCGTCGATGCACTCGCCAAGCGTGCCCCGCCGTCGGTGGATGACAACGCGCTCAAAGCGATACGCATTCCTTAAGCTAGTCCGGCGAGCCGCCCGCAGAGCGCTCGCGGCTGACGGAGCAGGTCACGCAACGGCGGTCAGCGCGGTATCACACTTGCAACGGCGGGCGGCACAACAGCGCCCACTGCGACAAATACTCCAGAATCGCATCCAGCGCCGGGCCTTCCAGCGCGGCAGCAGCTTCCGGGGCGACCACCGCTCCCTCTTGGGTCAGGGTCATTTTCCCCTCCACCACCATCTGGTGAAACTGCACTGCCAATGCTGCCCGGTCGCGTTTCCCGTCGAGCAGCATGAGCACCTGGCGGCCCGCTTCATTCACCTGCACTGGCACATGATAAACATTGGTCACGATAGCGCTGTGACTGGCTTGCCAGCGCGCGTAAGCGGGCGCGCAAAGCGGCGCCCCCCCGGCTTCCCCGTTGCGTGCAGCACCGAGATCCGCGCCATGCAGTTGCAACTGGCCCGGCAAGGCATACGCGATCAGGAAATCGTTCCCCAAAGTGTTGCCATCCTGTTCTTCTGGAACCGCATCGCGATGGCTTTGCGGCAGGAGTTGCCGGGCTGCTGCGAGCAAATCGCCGAAGATGACACTGCGTGGAAAAATTTCCCGCAAAGTGCGCAACGCCGCCTTGGTGACCGGATTCGCGGTTTGCAAGATATTGCCCGAGACGGATTGAAATTTGACCGGAACACCCGCTCCCAGATCGTTTTCGCCGATCGGGTTCAACGAGCTCGATGCATGCAGGCGCGTCAGCGATGCCGCGCTCAATTGACGTTGCACCGGCTTGCCTCGCCGCACCAGTAAAGTCATGCGAAAAGTGCGGTTACGCATGAAATCGTAGTACTGCTCCAAGCGCACGATATCCTTGATCTCACTGTTCAGTTTCTGCACCGCATCGGTGGCGATACCGGTGCCGGCCATGGTGGCGAAATCAGCCTCCCCGAGATAGTCCAGATCAGCCGCCTTGGCCCGCGCCATAAAGTCGCGAAAATACAGTGCCTCGTTATTCACTTCGAGATGGTCGTGGGACAGGTAGTTTTCATCCACCTGCGACACCATTTGCAATTCGCTGCGCAAATACTGCCCGTAAGGGTTATTTTCAGCCGGCACGTGGGTCGCCATGAAGTCGAGCAGCAGCTTGGCCTGCGTCACTTTGGCCCGTTCGTCTGGATACAGCTCGCCGTGAAACAGCATCATGTCGCGGATGATGCCGCGCATGCGCCAGCCTGGCAGGGTGTTGTAACTGATGTAGGCAACGCCGTCTTCGGTCAGGCAGGCGCGGCTGAGCGCCAGCATTGCCGTCTGCGCATCTGGCGGAAGCCAGGAGTAAATGCCATGGGCGATGACGTAGTCAAACAGGCCGAGTTGGCCGGCGTCAGCGGCGCGAATATCGACGCAGATAAATTCGACATTGGTCAACCCAAGCTCGGCTTGTGCGCGCCGGGCGGCGTCGATTTGAACCTGCGAAAAATCGATGCCGGTAAAGCGTGCGCCGGGAAATGCCGCGGCCATCGGCAACAGGTTCTCTCCACTCGCACAGCCGATTTCCAGAGTGCGGCCAGAGGCCGGTGGTGCGAATGGCAAGCCGAACAACGCTGCGATGGCGGCCAGGTGACTGGGATGCGAAGCAGTACACGCATTGCCCGGATACGGGGTTACGTCATAGGGATTTTCGGTGGTCAGATTTTCGGTGGTCATTGTGGCAGCCATGATAGGGATAGTTTGAAACTAAACAATGCAGCATTAGAAAATGCCGGGTTAAGAATAGCGCGTATCAACGCAACGGTGCGACCGCTGGAGATTTGCCGCGCACATCGCCGGGGCACGCCGGCACGGTTCGTGCGTACGGTGGCCACGCGGCGACCCAGCCATCCTGGTGCGTCGCACCGGGCACCATCTCAATCTTTGAACAATCCCGCCGCAGCATGGCAGCAAGGTAGGCACGGGAGATCTCGCCCGGCACAATTTTGTCTGCGGCACCGACCAAATGCAATTGCGGAATAGTTTCAACGCGCCGGGCCACGCTCGCTGGGTTGAGCGAACCCGCCATCGGCGACACCTGGTGGAGGCGCGTAAACGCATCGGTATCCAAATTCGCCGCCACCGTACGAATCGAGGCGACATCGCTGCGCCGGGCGGCCACCAATACGGCCAGGCCACCGCCTCCTGAGTATCCGACCAAATGTACCCGTTGGGCGCGCGCTGCCGCCTTCACCTGGGTCACCACCGCATCCATCGAATCCACTACTTCAGGCGCCAACCGGCCGTGAGTCCAAAAATAGACCGGACAGGTACGCGTATCGACCACCGGCAAATACTGGCAGGGGCGAGCGATCCACGCCACATTGGGGCTAGGGTCAAGTGCCGCCAGCGCCAGCGAGACCGGCATGTCTGGGGTTGGATCGTTGGACGGCAGAGTACGGCTGGCCCACGCCACACCGTCGCCCTCGATATAGATGGTCAAGTCTTGTCCCACCCCGTCAATTCGCTCGCGGGTGGTGAGCGCAAACTGACCTCCCTGTCGAACGTGCGGCATCAGGCGCGCCGGTCGCGCCAGTGATTCCACGGTTGCTGCGTCCTGGCGTGATAGTCCGGGGGCACAAGCGCCCAACAGTAGTGTGGCCAACAACGGCGCGGTCAACACCAGCACTGTCAACAACGGCGGCCCATTAAAAATCGAGGTAAATCGGCGCATGCAAGCCACCTTCATTATTGCAATGTGAAACGCAAACCCAGAAGTACGTAGACGCAAGGTTCGAAGCCGCAATGTAATGGCAACAAAAAACCCGCCAGTTGGCGGGTTTTTTGTTGATCCAATGTAAGTCCGGCGCAGATTCTCGCCAAACTTTTCTGCTCAGCGGTGGCGTGGAGTAAACCTTCTACCCCACAAGCCACCCGCCGATTAGAATGCCCAGCGGCCTTGCAGTGACACGTTATGCGCCTGATAGGAGCTACGGCCTTCGAAGTCATATACCAGACCGACGCTGCCGGTCTTGCCTTGCAGCCAAGTGATGCCGGCACCGACATTGAACGACGAACGCTGCACCTTCTGGCCCAGCGTGGTGAAGCTGCCAGCGCCACCGGAGAACGAAGCCGACGTGTCGACACCGTTGTTCCGGAAGTCGTTGTACACACCGACATGCGCCTCGGGGCGATACACCGTACCGTTGCCCATCGTACCTTCGCCGCTGACGCGGGCACCAACGCCGCCTTTGATGCGCGACGTATTGACGCCATCAACATTCAGGCTAATCGCGCCTGCGCCACTTTCGGTATACGCCTTCTGACTGAAGTTGGTGAACTCCAACGAAGCCAGCGGGGTGAACACGGTTTTGCCCGACATCGCAATGCGATAGCCGCCGCCGATCCGCGCAGTCCACTGGTCGGCATTCGCCGAGGAGGTTGCGGTACGGCCCAAAGCAGCTTGACGATTGCCGTCGTTGCGATGGTTAGCGTAACCGATCATCCCGTCCAGGTAGGCCTGACCAAATTCCTTCGAGCCGTAACCGGTGATCTGATAGGTTTTGACATTCGCGTTGGTGCCAGCACCAGCGTTGCCGTCGTTGTTGTAGCCAATCCGGGTCTGCGCATAAGCCAGGGCCAAACCGACGCGCATGTCATTGCCGATCGAAGTATCAACACCACCTGCAACACCGTAGCTGTTGCCACCGTAGCCGGCAAAGCCGTCATACGATTTCTGCGTGCTGTTGTTGCCGAAGCCCTTGACCCAGAACTCACGGCCCGTGGTGGCACCGGCTGACACGCCAGAACCCGCCACACCGCTCGCCAGAACCGACGAATCACCGCGGATTGACGCCATACGGGTATTCACCAGATTCAGCGCCTGGCCTACCGTGCCCATGCCAGCACCGGTATTTGCGGAGCCGGTGGTCGGTGCCAGTTTCTGCCCCTCGCTCTGGAGTTGCGCTGCGTTATAGCTGTTAAAGGTATTAACGACAAGCGCCATGTCCGAACCCACCGCCGGTGCCGGAACGGCCACACCGATCGCGTTCAGCACCTGAAGAGCAGTAAAGCCGCTTGCCGTGCTGCTCAGGCCCGACACGCCAGCCAAACCGCCGGCGGCGCGTGTAGCCACCAGGTAAAGGTCTTGCTCGCCAGTTGCCACCAGGGTACCGGCGTCATTTCCTGACTTACCGGTAAAGCTCAGCACTGCGCTGTTGGTGGTGACGTTGCCAGCAGTCAGGTCAATTGCACCAGTGCCAGCAGTCGAGTTGACCAGCTTGAATTTCTGCTGATCGGCGACCGCGAAGGTACCCACATTTACGAACACTTTGGTGCCGGCCACGATGGTGCCAGTTCCGGTCACGGCAAATGCGCCAGTAGTGGTCGCCGAAGTCAGCGTCGTTTTCAGAGTGGTGCCAGCAACGGTCGTGAACGCACCGGTAATCGTGGTGCCGACAGTGCCAACATCAAGCGTCGCACCCGCAGCCGCCGTCACACCGCCCGCCGCCGTCAAGGTCTTCGCAGCAGTGAAGGTATTAACGGAAGTTCCGTTAAAGGCGATGGTGTCAGCCGTTAAGTTGTGGCCGATGCTGACGACACCACCAGCAAATGACAGCGCCTTGAGCTTGTTGCCAGCCGTAACACCGATGTCGCCACCTGTCGTGGTGCCGCCCAGGAAGTTCAAGGTACCGTTATTGGTGGTAGTAGCGGTCACTGCCCCAACAATACTCTTGCCAGCCGCGATGGTGATAATGCCGTCCGCACCAAAATTGACTGCGCCGGTCACGTTGCCGTTAAACGCCGTGGTGCCGGTGCTAAGTTGATTTATGTTGACAGCCTTAACGTCACCACCGAACGTGCCTGTAATGCCAGCACCCGTGTTCACATTGATCACCTTGAGGCCGGTGCCCGTGCTGCCCACTGCGCCGCTGGCCAGGGTGGTGGCTGTGGTGGCGGTGAGGAAGTTCAGCGTACCGTTGGCTGCCGTCGTGTTGGTAACAGTGCCGACGATTTTCTTGTCAGCGTTGATGGAGATGGTACCGTCCGCGCCGAAATTGACTGCGCCAGTCACGTCCCCGGCAAACACCGTTGTGCCGGTGCCAAGTTGATTCACGTTGACAGCCTTGACGTCGCCAGCAAAAGTACCTGTCGCAGCCCCCGTGGTCACGTTGATCGCCTTCAGGCCGGCGCCCGTGCTGCCCACTGCGGCGCTAGCCAGGGTGGTGGCTGTGCCAGTGGCGGCGAAGTTCAGCGTGCCGTTGGCTGTCGTCGTGTTGGTAACAGCGCCAACGATTTTCTTGTCAACGGCAACGCTGATGACGCCGTCGGCAGCGAAGTTGACTGCGGTCGCTGCGGTTACGTCACCGTTAAACTGAACAGTACCCGTGCCGGTGGTGGTAACAGTGCTGGCTGTAACCGCACCGCCAAAGGTTGCGATGATGCCGGCAGCCGGCGCCACATTCACAGCCTTGAGGTTCGTACCGCCTACCGCCCCGCTAACGAGTGTAGTGACGGCAGTGTTGGCGGCAAACGTCAACGTACCCGTGGCAGCACCGCCCGAAGTTACCGCACCCACAATCTTCTGGTTAGCCGCCATCGATAAGGTGCCATCGGTGTTGATGGTCACGGTGGTAGCGGTGATATCACCAGCGACCGTCGTGGTGCCAGCACCACTCAGTTTGACGTCAGTCGCGAAAATCGCACCGCCAAATGCATTGATCTTCCCGCCGTTATTCGTATTCACTTCTTTGACCAGCAGGGTGGTTGCACCGACTGCGCCGCTAGCCAGAGTGGTCGACGCAGCAGTGGACGTACCGAAGCTCAACGTGCCAGTGTTGGTGGTGGCTGTCGCAACGCTGCCGACAATCTTCTTGTCCGCCGCGATAGTAATGATGCCGTCGCCACCGAGATTCACTGCGCCAGTAACATCGCCGCTAAATGCAGTTGTGCCGGTACCCGCAGCGGTGATGGTGGTAGCGGATACATTGCCTGCAAAAGTTCCAGTAAATCCCGTGGAAGTCGCGGTAATTGACTTCAGGAGATTGGTCGAGGTTCCAAGCGAGCCAGTCGCGAAAGTAAAGTTTGCTGTAGGGACAGCAAAAACCAGCGCACCCGTGTTGGTCGTCGTGGTGGTTACCGCGCCGGTGAGGACTTTGTCACCAGCGAGGTTGATAGTGCCGTCTGCAGCAAAGTTGACCGCTGCGGTGATATTCCCGGTAGGCGTAAAAGTACCCGCGCCCATCGAGACATTCGTCGCGAACAGATCAGTGGCGGTGACAGTCTTGCCAGCAATTCCGTTGAAATTGACCAAACCGATAAGTTTTCCGGTCGCACCAATGGCTCCAGCCGCCGAGGCACCCGCGAAGGTCAGCGTGCCGGTATTGCTGTTGGTGGCGGTTACTGCGCCAATGCCAACAGTGTCAGCTACAGTGGCGATACCGGTTAGAACACCGGCGGTACCAGTAAATACAGTCGTATCCGCAGCCGTAACTGCAATCGTGCCGCCGTCAGGTGTGTTAACGGCGAAACCAGCTTGCGGCACCAATGCACTAAACAACGCCCCTACCGCGACCGCGATCGCTTTGCCCTTGAATTTTGTAATCCGGAAGTTGTTATCACGACGTACCATTTTTTTTCCTCGCTTCTCTTAGGTGGGGTGAAAATAAAGTGAGTGCTAATTTCGGATCGACATACAAAGTTACGCCGCGAGTATAGCCTCAACCGTGTCGCCGGGGTCAAGCGCGTTGACTGAAAAAAAGCTCGGGGGGGGGGGTAAGTTGAAATGGTTGTTTATTTACAACGTTTTGCGTGTTTCATCCCCCCCCAGGTTGATAAACGCGCGCCATTTTTTATCCGGCCCACAATCATGTTGCTGGTGTCGTAGCTCACCGTAATCTTGTGGCCACTCGAGGATTGACAAATCGTTCATGCCCGCTTATGCTTCGTATATCCATTGTCTACACAATAAATCGCCACTTGCATCCACCTCGGAGACCCGCCATGCGCGACGCCGCGATCAACTTGAGAGCTTTGCCAAAACAGCGCGATCTGATCGACCAGGCGGCGCTATTGACGGGCAAAAACCGCTCTGACTTCATGCTCGAAGCCGCGTGCGACAAGGCGCAGTCGGTGTTGCTCGATCAGGTGTTTTTCAGTCTGGATGAGGCCAAGTTCCGTCAGTTCACCAAAATGCTCGATGCGCCGCCGGCGGCAAACCCCGGCCTCGCGCACCTGATGGCGGTGGCGGCGCCGTGGAACAAAAAGCGCGCTGGTGCGCGTGCCGCAGCGGGTGGCCGCACCAGCTCCAGACTGCGCGCCACCACTGCATGAGTTTGACCCTCAGCGCACCACAGCCGCTTGGCACCGCACATCAGCTAACCGGGTTTGACTGCGGCGAAACGGTACTCGATGCCTGGCTGAAGCAGCGCGCGATGGCCAATCAGCTAAGCGGTGCAACCCGCACCTTCGTCGTATGCGGGGACGGTGGCCGCGTCTACGGGTATTACGCGATGGCTGCAGGCGCCGTCGCGCACCAGCTGGCAACGAGCAGCGTGCGGCGCAATATGCCTGACCCGGTGCCGGTGATGGTGCTCGCCCGATTGGCGGTGGATCGCGCCGCGCGCGGCATCCATCTGGGTGCGGCGTTATTGCAGGATGCCGTCAGCCGCGCGGTGGCGGTGTCGCACAATGCCGGCGTGCGGGCGCTCCTGGTCCATGCACTAAATGACAGCGCCAAACAGTTTTACGAACACTACGGATTTGCCGCTTCACCCGCCCACCCGATGACACTGATGCTGCGCTTGCCGCGCGCTGAGACCTGATCGTTTTCAACTGCTGGAATGAATCACTGATGGCACCATGAAAGACTACTACCGCAGCCTCGGCGTGCCGCCCAATGCAACGCTGGCCGAAATCAAGACGGCCTATCGCAAACGCGCCTCAGCGCTGCATCCGGACCGCAATCCGTCGCCCAAAGCGCATGCACAATTTCAGGACATGCAGGAAGCCTTCGATGTGCTCTCCGACACTGCCAAACGCCGCGCCTACGACGATAACCGCCGCCGCAGCCTGATCGATCACCCGCTGGAAACAGCACGCGAAATTTGGGGCGCCTACCTCAAAGGAGTGCTGACATGAAACTCTCTGCCTACTTCAACGAATTGTCTTCAACCTATGCCTACGAGATCGAGGACTTGCGCTACGACTCGGGCGGCGACGATGTCTTGAAGTCACGTCTCAAGATCAAGCGCGATCAATTTACCGAGCTGATGAAGATGAGCGGCAGCTTTCCGGTGATGGTGGTGCCGGCTTTTCATCAAGGATTTCATTTCGACGCCAACGAATTGCTCGATCAACTCGTGGCCGAAAAGCCGGAAGACTTTCCGTCTTGGGCGGATGTCGCCGAGACATTAAAAATGGAACCCTGGGCCGAGCAGCTGGCGGAGCGCGCGTTGAAAGAGCCGGGCGGCGAAGAGTTCATGCTGATTGCCGCTGGCCTTGAATACATTTACGACAAGCTCGGCGCGAGTGCGGCGGCGGGCAGTGGCAGCGACGACGCCAGCGAAGAGGAAGTCGATGAGGACGATGCGGATCTGGGCGAGGCCGGTGAGGACTACCTCAGCGAGCAAGGGTTTGATCGCCGCAGTTAAACGTCACAGGGCAACATTGCGGTTGAATGTCAGCGCCAGACGTGACCGCCACGCAATACCCAGCCTCAATACCACCAGCACCCGCCACTGATTCACGCAGCAGCACACCGCACAAGGAATGGTTATGTCCCACCCCGCCGTCATCAAGGCCTCCGCGCTAATCCACGCTGGCGACATCGTTGCCGCTGAGTCCGCGCTAACCGAGCTGGTTGACACCGAAGGCGATCACGCGCTCGTCACCCTACTCGACGAACTGGCACCCAAAGACCTGCTCGCGATCATCCGCGAATACGACTCGTCCAAACCTTCGGTGATCAACCTGTTGGTCACACCGGCGCAGTTTGCCGATGCGGTGATCATGGAACGGCTCTACGCCGAGCGCAACCGCGACCGCCTGCGCTCGATGATCAACTCGGTGATCTTTCGCGATGAAGTCGAGCCGGATGAATTCATCACGGCGTTACTCGAAAAAGACTTGGGCATCGACGTGCTGGCCGATTATCTCGACGAGCGTTTTGATGAAGTCTCGGTATTCAAAACCTACGGCAGCTTTGTCGCGTCCGAAGACGAACGTGCACCGAAGGATGAAGAGGACGATAGCGACGACGCCGCGCGCGAAGGCCAATTCACCGTGCCGCGTGGCGGCGTGTCGCTCGACGAGGTCAGCGATAGCGACTGGATGGAGATGACCTGGCGGCTGGCGCATCATTTCTCCGATGAGTTCGTCCATGTGTTCGAGATTTTGTCGGCGCGCGCGCGCGCGGCGGAAGAGATGCCGCTCAAGGCGGAGGATGGCGATGAGGGCGGGTTGACGACCAGTACCAAAGGTCGTGGCGCAGGTCGTGGCGCAGCCGTTGCCGGTGACGCGCCAGAAGAAGAGTCCGCACTTTGAAAACCGCGACGAAGCAGAGCGCATTTGTGAAGCAAGGGGCGCAGAACGAAGCGGCATCGGAAGCCGATGCCCGCAACATCGGCATCGCCGGTGCCACGACCGCTCACACCGGTGCCATCACCCCCGAGACGGCCAGCGCCGTCGCCACTTACGACAGCCGCTCCTACTTCGCCCGTGCGCTCGACCACGGCCTGCGCAACGGCATCATCGACGCTGACAAACTGGAGGCGATGCGCACCGATGGCGCCAAGGGCGTGGTGCAGATCGCCGATTTTTTTGGCACCTCCCATCTGCGTACCGATCTCGACGACGCGATCAAGCGCATGGTCACGCTGGCCAGTCTGTATCTCGAACATCTGTCAGACGGCAACCTGCATCGCGCCGCCCGTTCGCTGCAAGACCACACGTTCCTCTCGCATTCGCGCGGCGGCTCGGAGATGCTCAAAAAGCTCTACGCCATGCCGACCGACTCGATCATTCACGAGCCGCTCGAAGCCGATGGCGTCAAGGAGTTTTTGCGCGCCCGCTCACTGGCCGACCCGTGGAGCGTCACCGAGTACCGCTCCCGGCTGGCCGAATGCCAGCTGCATCAGTCCGAGATTGACGCCGCCTGCTGGTTCGCCGATGTGATGGAGGTCGATAGCGACACCTTGTTCGGAGAATCGGCCGATCACATCCTCTCTGCGTGTTTGCTCACTCGCATCGCCGGCAAGGAAGAAGACGGTCTCCTCACCGCACTCGAACTAAAAAAATTCCTCACGGCGTTTCGCCGCGCGAAGAAAAAACAGCCGGTCAACAAAGACCTCCTCGATGATGTGCCAGAGCAACATCGCGCCGTGATCGAGCGCCATCTCGCCTACCTGGTCAAGCACGACCTGCCGCGCATCATCGACATGAAGGTGCCGTTCAACGATCTCTTGCGCGATTACCACGAACGTTTCCACCCATTCGCCACGGTCGATGCCGTGAGTGACTACGACGCCCTGGTCACCAACGAATGGCGCAAGGTGACGCAAGGCCAGACCGACTCTGACTCAATGAACACGATCTTCCTGTGCCTGGCTGCCGGCCTGACGCCGAAGCCGGCGATCAGCGCCACCGAGGCCAAAGCCGCCGTGCGCGCGATCCGCAATGAACCGGCGGGCTTGAAGAGTGTGACCGACTTCATCCACCGCAGCGCGCCGCATCAGATGATTGATGGCCTGGTTTCGCTCTGGACCGATGAATTTTTGCCCGAAGTGGTCGAGCCGTGGATCCTCGATGATCTCGACGACGCGCTCGACCCGCTGGTGCGTTTGCTGGCCGAGCATTGCCACATCAAGGCGGCGAAGAAGCGCTAGCGCGGAACGATAGCCTTACGCTCGGAAAAACGGCTGAAACCGTTGGTGGGAGAGGTTCTTGTCGACATCACCTCAAGCCGAAATATTTACGTCGTACCGGTGTTAACGTCATGCTTGCTCGGCTCGCTGTGCTTCCTTCGAGCAGCGCCCCCACCCAGGCAAACCCAGGCAAACCTAGGCAAACCCAAGCACACCAAAATTGACAGGAGAGCATCGATGAAACATTTGTTGATCAAAACGACCGGTGCGCTGCTCGCAGCCGCCGCCTTCACCGGCGCGGTACACGCGCAGACCCCGGCACCCGCCCCGGCCCGCCCGCAAATCGCCACCACCAAGGTAGACGGCACCGACAACGTCTACGTATTTCGCAATGGCGCTCACCAGGCCATGTTCGTCGTCACCCCGGTCGGCGTGATCGCCACCGACCCGGTGGCCTATGGCCGCCCCACCGGCGGGCAGGCCTACCTTGATGAAATTCGCAAAGTCACTGACAAGCCGGTGAAGTATTTGATCTACAGCCATCATCACTATGACCACATCGCCGGTGGCCAGGCGTTTAAAGATGCGGGCGCGAAAGTCGTTGCCCATCACCG
Source organism: Burkholderiales bacterium (assembly GCA_043775155.1). Lineage (GTDB taxonomy): Bacteria > Pseudomonadota > Gammaproteobacteria > Burkholderiales > JAEUOS01 > CANJDH01. Next base: position 17,583 of record JAYVSR010000016.1, read on the forward strand.
CGCCAAGACGCAACTGACCAAACTCAAAGACCCGCACACCGTGCTGCCCGATGAGGCAGTGAGCGACAAGGGTCGCATCATCAACCTCGGCGGCACCACGCTCGAACTGAGCTATCACGGCCTCAACCATTCCGACTCGACCCTGGTGATGCGCCTGCCGAAAGAAAAGATCGTCTTCATTGTCGATGCGATTCCGGTTGGCGCGGTGCCGGGGCGCGGAATGATTGATTTTCATCCGCTCGAAGCGGAAACGTTCATGAAGAAAGTATTGGCAATGGATTGGGAACGCATGATCCCCGGCCACCCCGGCCCCGGCGACCGCCTTGGCACCAAGCAGGATGTGCAGGATCAACTGACGTTCTTGCAGGATGTGTCTGCCGAGATGAAGAAGCTCGCGCAGGAAGGCAAATGCTGGGACACGGCAGAGAAAGAATTCAAGCTCGCCAAGTACGAGAGCTGGCCCGGCTATGCGAATAACCTGCAATTCGTCGCGCGCCGTTATTGCAGCCTGTGGGGTCGCGGCACCTGAGTTTTCGCACGCGCAAACAAAACGCCACCCTCGGGTGGCGTTTTTACGTCGACGCAGATTCTTAGCCTAAATCGGGCTGACGCAGGCGCCCAAATCGTCCAGTGTGTCCAGCGCGTCGATGCGGCGCAACCGCGCCAGCGCCTGTTCGGCGCGCGCGCTACCCAACACCGGTTCACTCTGCTGATGAAATTTTCCGTCAAGTTGCGCGTCAGTCAGGCCCCGCTCACGGCTGCCGGCACAATGCACGATGTGCAGTGCATGCTGCCTGCCGTCGTCCAGCGTGACGGTCACGTGCACCGCATCCATGGTGAGGCTGGAATCTACTGCCGCGTGCACCTTGCCACGCAGCGCAACGACTGCCGCATCATTGACCCGCGCATCGGCATACTGCGCTTCGCCACCGGCGCCATCAATCAGCGCCACTGCCGCCGAGTGGAACACGCTGAACTTGCCTTCAAGACCGGTTGACGGCGTCTTCTTGCCGGTCAACTCCAGCGCCAGCGGATGTACC
>JAYVSR010000017.1:0-3129 GCA_043775155.1 Burkholderiales bacterium
CGCGATGCGGCACTCGCCGAGTTTTACCGGCTGTTTCAGGCCGAAGCGCTGGTGGTGGACAAATGGTTTGCACTGCAGGCTGGCGCGCGCGGCGCGGCCACGTTGCCGCAAGTCAAGCGCCTGATGAGCCATACCGCGTTCTCGCTCAAAAATCCGAACAAGGTGCGCGCACTGATCGGTACGTTTTGCCACGGCAATCCGGCCTGTTTTCATGCGGCCGATGGCAGCGGCTACGCTTTTTGGGCAGAGCAAGTCATCGCGCTCGACGCGCTCAATCCGCAGGTCGCCGCGCGCCTGGCGCGCGCCGCGGCACAGTGGAAAAAACTCGAACCGGCGCGCCGCACCATGCTCAAAGTAGCGCTCGAAGGTATCGCGGATCATCCTGGTTTGTCAAAGGATACGCAGGAAGTCGCCAGCAAATCGCTTGCATGAAAACGCTCCACGAACAGCCCGCGACCATCCTTGCCAACCCGAGCGTGCAGAGAGTGATGGCGGCATTGCGTGATGCCGGCATCGACACCAAGATCATCGTGCATGCCGAGCCGACGCATTCGTCGCAGGCAGCCGCCGATGTCTTGGGAATTGACGTCGCGCAAATCGCCAAATCGGTGATTTTTCGTGCCGCCACCAGCGGCCGGGCGGTCCTGGTGATTACCAGCGGGGCCAACCGGGTGAACGAAGCGCTCGTTGTAGCTGCAATCGGCGAAGCGATTGGCAAGGCGGATGCGGCGTTCGTCAAAGAATGCACCGGCTTTTCGATTGGCGGCGTGGCGCCGCTGGGGCATCTGAACCCGCCGATTGCGCTGCTCGACGAATCATTGCAGCGCTTTAATCTGGTTTATCCTGCGGCCGGTCATCCGAACACAGGGTTTCCGGTCAGTCCGACGGCGCTGGCCCATGCCGCGAGAGCAAAAATATGCGCGGTCGCTTAGCTCGCATGCGTTGGATTGAGCAGGCGCAAAACGCCATTGCTGGTGGAGTTAGGCGGGCGATCTGCGCTACTCGCCGGTATGTGACATAGTTCGCATCAATTTCCGGTCTTGATCATGTATGCTTGATCGGCTTGCAACACGTTATATCCTCAAAGGAAAACGCCAAATGCAGACCAAATCCTTCTTCTCCACGCTGTCGGCCTCACTGATTCTTGCCCCGCTTGTGCTGCTGTCGCACAGTGCAGGCGCACAAACTGTGGACGCTGGCAATCTTGAACGGGTCTCGGGTAGCGCGACGATTACGAGCGCGAATAACCAGACCCGTCCGGCTACTGCCAACTCAAAAATTCAGTCGGGAGATACCATCAGCACCGCTGCCGGCAGCGAAGCATTGATCAAGATGACTGACAACACGGTGGTGACGCTGCGTCCCAACACACAATTTCAGTTCACCGACTTCAAATTTGAGGACAAGGCCAGCGATTCGATGGTGTCGTCCCTGCTCCGCGGGACCGCGCGCATGGTGTCCGGCCTGATCGGCAAAGCCCGTCCAGCCAATGTCGCCGTGAGGGTGCGCACCGCAACCGTCGGCATTCGCGGCACCGACTTTGAAATCGCGTTGGTTGAAGAGGATGCCGGTACCACCCGCGCCGGCATCTACAACTATGTTCACGATGGCCGCACCAACGTCACACTGGCACAAGGGCCCAGCGCAGATGTGCCCAAAGACAAGACGGCTTTTGCACCGGCCAATCTGCGCCCTGGAGAAAGCCCGTTGCAAATTCTCGATGATCGACCAGTGTTTTTGCAATCAGGCGGCGGATTCGACGCCTTGATGCAGTCGCTCACCATGCAACCGATGAACGTGATCCAGCAGATGCCGCAGTTCCGCTGACCATCGAATGCTTGATCAAAGGGCCGGCAGATTGCCGGCCCTTTTATTTACCGCTCCACGAGACATGTTTGGGAGCGCAAATTGAGCCACTCGGGCCCCCAGCAACACTCGTGGTCAAACCGGGGAAGGTCGATGACCAGGGCCTTTGGCAAGCGTGCCAAGTAGCGCGCCGTGGTCGCCGGTGGCACGACCAGATCTTGCACGCCGCGAAGATGGGTTTGCGGTACCGACACCAGTCGATCCGCCTGATTGGCCGGATTGAGCGAGGCCGCAAGGCGTGAAACGCCGATTGCGGCAGTCCATGCGGCGGTATCCAGGGGCGAGGCCATGGTCACGAGACAGCTGATATCGGTGCGCCGTGCTGCGACAAGAGCCGCCATAGCGCCGCCGCCCGAATAACCGATCAGATCAATCAGGGCTGCGCCCGTCAGCCGCTTCATTCGCTCGACTGCGGCGTTGGTCATCGCCACGGCATCTTCCCGGAATCGACCGCTGGTCCACAAGGCCACATCGCATTGGTCGAGCGCCTGCTCGTTCAGATACTGGCATGGCCGCCCCAAGTAGCCGACCGCCGCGCTTTTATCAGACGCTGCCATTTGCATGACGACCGGCTTGACCGGGGTCGGATCGTTGGGGGGAAGATCAGTTCTGATCCACGGCGCCCCATCGCTTTCAACATAGATCGCGAGCCTTTTGCCAGGCGCGCTGCCACGCAAGAATCCACGCATCCTCTGATCAGCGAGCGCAACCGGCAGCATGCCAGCTTCAGCAGCGATGGAGGCGCCCCGTTCGGCCGGCGACTCAATCAAGGCGCAACCGCCGAGTAAAGCGGCACAAAACACCGCAACAGGTGCGGTTACAAAAAGGCCGGAGATTCCGAATCGCAATTTCATTGATTGCTGATCGATCAATTCGATCAACGCCCTATTCACCCAAAGATTCAATCACTGATTGGCGCCGTCAGGCACTATCAGGATTGGTCTGCAGATTCAAACGAAGTCGCAACGCGCATCCTTCAAATCGCAGAGATTTAAACATTGCCGTAGCGACTGTTCTTGATCATGGTGAACCCCTTGATCAGTTCGGTAATGCCTTGCGCCAGTGTCACGGAGGTCTTGTATCCGGTAGCCTCGAGCTTTGCATTCGACACGATGTAATTGCGCTGGTCCGGGTCTTTGCCCACCGCCGCCTCGATGAAGGTGAAGCCGGGGATCTGCTTCTTGATGTGCTCGCACAGTTCCCATTTCGACACATTCGCTTCCGACAGACCGACGTTGTAGATCTGCCCTTTCAACCTGTCGA
>JAYVSR010000018.1:0-3804 GCA_043775155.1 Burkholderiales bacterium
CGTTATTGGGAGGATGTGGAAGCCGGCGCCACGGTGCAGCCGATGCTCAAAGGGCCGCTCAACATCACCGACATGATCTGCTGGTACTCCGGCGGCGGCCACAGCTATCAGGCGCACCGGCGCGCCACGATGTATCGCAAGCGCCATCCGGCCGACGCCTTTATCGACCCCAAAACCGGCGCGCAGGACAGCCCGGCGCGCGGCCACGCCGAGCAGGCGATGGCGCGCGAAGTAGGCATGCCCGGCGGCTACGATGTCGGCCCGCAGCGCATCTCCTGGCTCGGACAACTGATGACCAACTGGATCGGTGACGACGGTTTTTTGCGCCGGCTCAACGTGTCGGTGCGCCGGCCGAATATTTTTGGCGACGTGTCGTGGTGCCGTGCGCGCGTTGCGGACAAGCGCATCGAAGAAGGCGCGCATCTGGTCGATCTTGAAGTGCTGGTCGAAAACCAGTTGGGCGAAACGACCGCCAGTGGTACTGCCGTGGTTGAACTGCAGTCGCGGCACAAGCCGGGCGGCGGCGCTGCGTAAGGTTGAAGCCGGCGCATAAAAGCGCTGCCGGTTTGCCATAATCGCCACGTTGGTTCACTCCCTGATTCGCGATGCGCCGCTCCGTCACTCCCGCCGCTGTTTCCGCCGCTGTTCCCGCCGCCTTGGCCGCAGCCTTAGCAACAGCTTTGGCCTGCACGCCGGCGCAGGCATTCAAGATTGATCCGTGGAGTTACCGCCCGCCCGGCGTCTCGCCGGCTCGCATTGAGTCGCAGGTTGAATCGTTCTTCTACAACCCTCGCATGCTGCTGCTGCGGCCCATCGCGTTTGGCGCGCGCCTGCCTGCGGCGATGGGGCAACTCAAAGAAGCCGCGCACGAAAATCTGACCGAACTGTCGCTACGCTGCGCGCTCGCGCCGCTGAAGCGCTCCGATGCCGCGCCGTCCGCCATGATCAGCCGCTGCGCTGGGCGCAGCGGCCCTCTCCTCACCAATGCGCCGGATTTGAGCGGCGTACAACAAGAGATCATTCGCGCGGTGCGGTTTAACGACTCCCCGCCAGTCAAGCTGGCGACCGCGCTGATGCAACTGATCACACCTTCGGCCTTGCTGTGCGGCGAAATCCGCGTACCCGACAACGCCGGCTGCTGGGCGATGATCATGGCGCACGCGGGCAGTCTCGCTGCAACCGATCCAAACAATGCAGCGTTCGGCAAGCAGGGCAACCTGCTCTACCGCACCCACTTTGGCGACATGCAGTTCATGCATGCGATGGCGGCGCGCGGCGAGACGCTGGCGCGCACGCATGAGCGCGTCCTGCTGTGGATGCGCTTCACTTGGCAAGTGGCGGCGGGCGAAATCGACACCACCGCGCGCATCGACAGTCTGGCACCGGAGTTTGCGCGCGAGATTTTGATCGGGTTTGAAGACTGGAGCGTTGCACAGTTTTTTGAGATTCGCGGCGGCGCGCCGGAACAAATTCGGCGGATTGCGCTGGGTGCGCTGTTGCACACGGTGCAGGATTCGTTTGCGTACGGACACGTGGAGCGCGAGGTACACAATGGGGATGCATCCCCAAGCGAGGCCGCGCCGCGCTTCGGCGCAATCCGCGCGTTTCACAACTTCGGCTGCCAGTCCGACGAAAAACACGGCGAAGCAGACCATGCCGCACACTATCGCTGGTTCGCCGGCGCAAACCACGATGCGCTCAGCCCTGTGACCCTGGGCGCGCAGATCATCGACCTTTTGCTCACGCGCAAATTGAAGTGGAATGACAGTTTGGCCGGCGCCACCGGCGGAGCCGCCGTGAGCGGCCAAGATGTCGCGCAATGGATGCGGGGCAGCGTGTTTCCGGTCGTGGAGGCCAACGCCACGCGTGTGGCCGGCGCAGGTACGGGTTTTCTGCGCTTGCGGCCGGCTACCGCTGCGGCGCTCACCGCTGACGCAGCCGCACCTGCATCCGGCGCGTCTTTACCGACTCCGTTCGAGTGCGCAGAGTAATGCCGCTGGCAAATCGCGGCGCGTGAGGCAAACCCTCGCGACGTTGCGGCACTACGAGGAACTACGCGGCGGTATGTAGCACTGCGCAGCATTAGGCCTCTGCGCCGCTCTGTGCCTCTGCGCAGCAGCGCGCCCAACCGCCCTACTCCAGCTTGATCCCGGCGTCGCGGATCACCTTGCCCCAGCGCTCGTACTCAGCGAGCGTGAACGCCTGAAACTGCTCCGGCGTATCGCCGCCCACTTCAGCACCGGTGCTCTCGAAGGTGTTGCGGATCTCCGGCAGGTTTAGCACCTTTGCAGTCTCGGTGGCGATGCGCGCCAGCACCTCTTTGGGGGTGCCGGCCGGCGCGTAGAAGCCTTGCCATGACGGCACATCCAAGCCGTCGGGATAGCCGCTCTCAGCAAACGTCGGCACATTCGGCAGCGCTTTCAAGCGCTGCGCGCTGGCGACGCCGAGCGCCTTGACGCGACCGGTGTTGATCAGCGGCGCGAGGGTCACGGTGTAATCGAAGTACACCTGAATCTGATTGCTGATGATGTCGGTGGTCAACTGCCCGCCCGCCGCCTTGTAAGGCACAAAGGTGATGTTGGCGCCGGTCTTTTGTTTCATCATCTCCAGCGTCACGTGCGCGGTGCCGCCCGTCACCCCGCCCATGTTGAGCTTGCCGGGGTTGGCCTTGGCATAGGCAATCAGCTCGCCCACCGTGTTGAACGGCATCGACGGATGCGCCACCAGCAGCGGCGGGCCGGATGACACTTTGGTGATCGCCGTCAGCGCCTTGACCGGATCGAAGTTCATTTTCAACAGATGTGGATTCCAGGTCATGTTGAAGGTGTGGCCGAGGAGGATCGTGTGGCCATCGGCGGGCGCGCGCATCACAAAATCAGCAGCGATATTGCCGCTCGCGCCGGCGCGGTTTTCGACGATCACCGGCTGGCCAAGCAGCGGGCCGAGCTTGTCGGCGATTTGCCGCGCGCGCGTATCGCCGACGTTGCCGGGGTTGACGGTGAGGACGAGGCGCACCGGCTTGGAGGGAAATGGCGCGGGCTGCTGGGCCAGAGCGGGAGTGACCACCGCGCACAGCGCAGCGAGCCAGACGCGCCATCCCGGCGCAATGCGAATGCGGAACATTTTTGCCATGCCATTTTCCTCTATATAAATACTGAAACCCGCACCCACCAACGGTTTCCGGTCTATTTACTTACCTACCTACTCGACCGGCTGAATCCCCGCATCCTGCACCACCTTGGTCCAGCGCACCCGCTCGGCGATTAGAAACGCCGTTGTCTCGTCATTCCCCAAGCCCATCGCATCGCCGCCAAGGCCGACGATGCGCGCCTTCACCGCAGCATCCTGCATGATGGTGGCGACCTCGCGTGCAATTCGCACGCTGGTGTCTTTCGGCGTGCCGGCCGGCCCGAGCAGCGCGTACCAACTGGTGGCTTCGAAACCGGCGACACCGGCTTCGACCATGCTCGGCACCTCGGGCATCGACGCAGTGCGCGCCTTCGAGCCGACCGCGAGCACGCGCAGCTTGCCGGCCTTCTGGTGCGGCAGCGCGGTGAGGCCGCTGGTGACGCCGAGTGGAATGTGGCCGCCCATGATGTCGGTCATCAACAAGCCGCCGCCCTTGTAGGCGACCTGCGTCATCTCGACCTTGGCGAGGGACTTGAACATTTCGCCCGAGAGCATGGTGGCCGATTCGCTGTTGCCGATCGACACGCGGCCGGGGTTGGCGCGAGCGTGGGCGATCAGCTCGCGCACGTTCTTGAACGGCTGATCGTTGCCGCCCACAAATACCATTGGCGAAGA
>JAYVSR010000019.1:0-9285 GCA_043775155.1 Burkholderiales bacterium
AAGCATCTCTCTGGCGGCGAGCAGCAGCGCGTCGCGGTAGCGCGCGCGTTTGCACCGCAACCGAAAATATTGTTTGCCGACGAGCCGACTGGCAATCTCGATACCATCACCGGCGCCACCATCATTGAACTGTTGTTTGAACTCAATCGAGAGTCGGGCGCGACGTTGATACTGGTGACGCACGACGACGCCATCGCCGCACGCTGCGCGCGTACGCTGCGCATCGCGCAGGGGCGGATTGAAAGTGACTCGGGCGCTGCTTAGGCGGCACGACACCGGCCTCGTCAACCAAGCTCAGCCACGCGTGAGTCACGCTGCGTCACGCAGCAGCCAGTCCGCGAATCTGTCCAGATCACTGAACTGATTCACTGAAGAATAGCTCACACCAATGGTTTCCGGCCATTCCCTCTCTGAGCGATTGATCCACGCCGCGCTCCAGCCCGCTTGCGACGGCCCCACCACATCGTTCGCCGGATCATCTCCCACATAGAGCAATTGCGCCGGCGCCAGCGACATCCGTTCGGCGCACGCCGCATAAATTTCCCGTGCAGGCTTCGACACGCCAACCTCATGTGCCGATACCACCGCTTCGAAGTGATGCGCAATGCCAATCGCATCCACATTGGCAAAACCATTTGAAATCACGCCGAGGCGAAAGCGCTTCGATAAACGCGCCAGCGTAGGTAACGCATCGGGATAAAACTCCACCTTTTGGCGCTCGGCACGAAAGTATTCAAACGCTTGTTCGGCCTGCGTCGCGCTGCCGCCGCACTCCTCAAACGCCGCGAAGATGGTGCCGCGCCGCAGCGCCATTACGTCATTTGCCATCGCCGGCTTGGCGGCAACCAGACTGGCGCGCAACAGCTTTAGTGTGTTGACATCCCAGCGCGCCGCGACTTGCGGCGCGTTGACGCGAATCCAGTCGGCCAGCGCTTTCTCGGCGCGTTGAATCGTTGGCGCAATCGGCCATAGCGTATCGTCGAGGTCGAAGATCACCGCTTCGATGCGGCCGCGCGGCGCTACGGCGTTTGCACCCAAATAGTCAGTTTTGCTCATCGGCAAATTATGCGCTAGAGTGTTCATGCCAATTCAAAACAACACACGGGCGGAGAGCAGAACATGGATCATTTTTTCGGCGTCATGGCGTACGGGCTGGGCATCATCGTCGCCTTCGTAGTGGTGGCCGCGTTGATTTACCTGTTCATCAAGGACGTCACGCAAAAGCAGCACACCATTCTGCGCAACTATCCGGTGATCGGCCACCTGCGCTATTACTTTGAAGAACTCGGCGAATACTTTCGCCAGTATTTTTTCATGGGCGACCGCGACGAAATGCCGTTCAACCGTTCGACCCGCGGCTGGGTTTATCGCCTCGCCAAAGGCGAGGGTGGCCTGGTCGGCTTCGGCTCCACCTACAACCTGCACGAACCGGGCGCTCTGCTGTTTGTCAATGCCGGCTTTCCGATACTCGAAGACGAACGCGAACCCACTCCGCCACTGGCGATCGGCAACGGCTATGCGGCCAAACCCTTCATCGCCAAATCGATCTTCAACGTCAGCGGCATGAGCTTTGGCGCGATCTCCGAACCGGCGGTGCGCTCGCTCTCGCGCGGCGCGAAACAAGCTGGCTGCTGGATGGACACCGGCGAGGGCGGCTTGAGCCCGTTCCATCTCGAAGGCGGCTGCGACATCATCATGCAAATCGGCACCGCAAAATACGGCGTCCGCGACGATAAAGGCAACTTGTCTGAATCGCGGCTGAAAGAAATCGCCGCGATGGATCAAGTCAAAGCGTTTGAGATCAAGCTCTCGCAAGGGGCCAAGCCTGGCAAGGGCGGCGTTCTCCCCGGCAACAAAGTCACACCGATCATCGCCAAAGTGCGTGGCATACCAGAGGGCCAAGACTCGATCAGCCCGAACCGTCACTACGACATCGCCAACATCGATCAGTTGCTCGACAAGATCGGCTACATCCGCGACGTGACCGGCAAACCAGTCGGGATCAAAACCGCCATCGGCGGCTGGCGCTTCGTTAACGACCTGTGCGACGCGATCAACCGCCGTGGCCTCGAATGGGCACCGGATTTTTTGGTCATCGACGGGGGCGAGGGTGGCACCGGTGCTGCGCCACAAGCCCTCGCCGATCACATGGGCCTGTCGATTGACGAAGCCTTGCCACGCGTCGCCGACTCGCTGATTCAATCCGGATTAAAGCAACGCATCCGCCTGGTCGGCTCCGGCAAACTGGTCACCTCCGCCCGCGCCGCCTGGGCGCTGTGCGCCGGCGCGGACTTCGTTAACTCCGCCCGCGGCTTCATGTTCTCGCTCGGCTGCATTCAAGCCCTGCGCTGTCATCAAAACACTTGCCCCACTGGCATCACCACCCACAACGCCCGCTTGCAACGCGGCCTCGTGGTCGAAGAAAAATATCTGCGTGTCGCCCACTACTGCCAAAACATGAACAAGGAAATCGACATGCTCGCGCATTCGTGCGGCCTCAAGCACGCCCGCGAGTTTGGCCGCGAGCATGTGCGCATCGTGCAGGCAGATGGATTCTCGAAGGCGTTAAACATGATGTATCCGTATCCGGAGCCGTTGCGGCGGGTGGCGTGATTTGGTCCGGCACGCCGGGATCGCCGAATCGAAGCAACCAAATGCACTATGGCACTGTGCCAGCATAGTTATACAAAAGTTTAATATTAAGCTAAACTGATACGTTGTCAATTTCGGAGATTTTGACCCCATGCACAGCGCAACATTAAGAAGTTTGGGTGGTTCCGTGGCGCTGACGCTGCCCAAGCAGTTGCTCAAGAGTTTGGGGCTGCAAAGCGGCAGCGAAGTTGAAATTGCGCTGGATCGTGGAAAACTGGTGGTCAGCCCAAAGAAAAAACCGGTCTACACGCTTGAGGAGTTGCTGGCCCGCTGCGAAGGCAAGCAGTTCAGAGTGGATGCCGAATGGGAGCGCGCTGGTGCGGTGGGCAAGGAGGCATTGTGAGACGCGTGCCCGAGCGCGGCGATATCTGGAATATCGATCTTGACCCGGTACGTGGCAGCGAGCAGCGCGGTGCCAGACCGGTGCTGGTGTTGACGCGCGAGTCATTCAACCGGCGGGGTTTGATTTGGGCCTGTGCGGTGAGCCAGGGTGGCGAGTATGCGCGCGATGCGGGCTTCGCCGTTTCGCTCTCTGGCTGCGGTTCTGACACACAAGGCGTGGTGTTGACGCATCAGGCGCGGGTGCTGGACTGGAAGAGTCGCAGCGCGCGATTCATTGAGGCGATGCCGGACACGATTGTCGATGAGGTAATGGCACGCGTCGCGGCGCTGCTGGATTAACAAAAATGGCTCGTCAATATAAATCGCCGCTGAGTGTTTGCTTCGTTCTGTTGATCATTGTCTGTGTCTACTCATCCCGCGAGAAGGTGTGGCATCCTTGATGTCTGTTCGCACTGCACGGAGAAATTATGACCACCCCTGTTCACGATTTGGAAGTAGAAGTCTTGGAGCTCCCGCCGGAGGATCGGGCGCGGCTTCTGGAGCGGCTGATCGCGAGCTTTGAGCCGAAGTCCAGTGCGCAAAAGGCGTGGATGGATTTGGCACTGCTCCGCCGCGAAGAAGTACGAGCTGGAAAAGTGGCGATGGTGCCGGGTGATGAGGCGCTCGCACGCGTTCGCGCGCGGATTGCGTGAGCTACTGGATCCACCCGGCAGCCGAAGCCGAGCTCGGCGACGCCGCGCAGTACTACGCTGATCACGCGAACCGCTCGATTGCACTGGCGTTTCTCGCGGAGTTCGAGCGGGTGCGTGATCTGCTGGTCGAGAATCAGAAGCGAGGGCCGCATGGCGACGGTGGCATGCGCATCTATCACTTTGAACGATTTCCGTACACGCTTGTGTACGAAGAAGACGATCGCAACGGACCCAGAATTTTCGCAGTTGCACACCAAAGCCGTGAGCCCGGGTATTGGACCGGACGCGCATAGTATTGGCATCGCAGGTCAAGCAGAGTAAGCAGCAATCAGTTCGTTTCAACTTTTGGAGACAAACAAATGAAAATCTTTTTTCGTGGTCTGACCCTGTCAGCGCTGCTGTGTTCAGTTCTCAGTAGCCAGTCGATTGCCCAGTCCTACCCCAACAAACCGATCCGCGTCATCGTCCCCTACGCGCCTGGTGGGGCCACTGACATCATGGGCCGGGTGGCGGCGCAGCGCTTGGGCGAGATCCTCGGCCAGCAATTGATCATCGACAACCGCCCCGGCGGCAGTACGGCAATTGGTGCCGAGGCCACCGCCAAGGCGCCGGCTGATGGTTACACGCTGATGTTCACCAACGATGCGACCTTTGTCCTGAACCCGGCGTTGTTCCCCAAACTGTCGTACAACATGGCGCAGGATTTCGTGCCGGTGGCGACTGTCGCCTATCTCAACCTGGCGCTGGTGGTGTCGGCTGAGTTGCCGGTGAAAAGCTACGCTGAGCTGGTGGCGTGGACCAAGGCGAAGTCGGGCACGATTAGCTACGGCTCCTACGGCGTCGGCAGTCAGGCGCACTTGATGGGCGAGATGTACAAGAAGCTCACCGCGACTGATATGGTGCATGTGCCGTACAAGGGATCGGCCCCGGCGGTGGCGGACGTGATCGGTGGGCAGGTGGTGTTTACTTTTCCGGCGATCCCTACTGTGAATGGCTTCATCAAAGCGGGCAAGGTGAAGGCGCTGGCGATTTCGGGCGACAAGCGCTCGGCGCTGTTGCCCGACGTGCCGACCTTCACCGAGGTGGGGGCGAAGGATCTGGATATTGGTGCTTGGTATGCGTTGTTCGCGCCGGCCGGCACCCCGCGCGAGGTGGTCAATCGCCTGAATGCAGCAGTCGCAACCATGCTGACGAACGCCGAGTTTGTCGACAAGCAGTTGTCACCCCAAGGCATGCTGCCGATGAACAACTCGCCGGAGCAGGTGTCGGCTTTGATGAAGAGCGAGAGCCTGCGGATGGAGCGCATCGTCAAGCTGTCGGGTGCCAAGGTGGAGTAACACATTGGAGTACCACATTTGGGTCACACAGCAGGCCGGAAACCCTTGGTGGGAGCGGGTTTCCTTCAGTTGTTTGATGGGTGGCTGCTAAAATAGGCAGATGAGTTCATCCCGCGCGACCCCTACGCTATCTGAATATTGTTGGGCCTTTTTCAAAATTGGCCTGTCCGGTTTCGGTGGTGTACTGCCATTCGCGCGGCGCGCCCTGGTGGAAAAAAAACAGTGGCTTACCGAGGCCGAGTTCGCGGAGTACATGAGCCTTGGGCAAAGTCTGCCGGGGCCAAACATCGTCAACCTGATCTTGATGCTCGGCTACCGTGATCACGGCGTCGCTGGCGCGCTCTGGTGCGTGGCGGCGATCTTGCTGCCGCCGATGATCGTGGTGCTGGCACTGGTGAGCGTCTACGGTCAATATGCCGATGTGCCCGAGGTACGCCGAGTGATGGGTGGCATCGCTGCGGCGGCGGCCGGCTTGATCTTCACCACCGGCCTGCGCATGTTGCGCGCCCAGCCGAAAAAATGGCCGCCGTGGGTGCTGGCCACCGGCACCCTGGCCGCGATGCTGCTTGGTATGCCGCTGTTGGTCGTGCTGTTGGCCGGCACGGCAGCCGGTTTGTTGATGCACGCGCGCGGGTGGTTTTGATGCAGGGCGATGCTTCTGTCAGCGGCGTGCTGATCACCCTCGCGCTGAATTTTTTAGTGCTGTCGATGATCTCGGTCGGCGGTGCCAACGTGTTGCTGCCGGAGATGTTCCGCCTCGCGGTTGAGTCGCAACACTGGATGACGGCGAAGGAATTTCCACAACTGTTTGCCCTCGCACAAGCCGCGCCGGGGCCGAACGTGTTGTTCGTCAGTGTGATCGGCTGGAAGGCGGCCGGTCTTGCCGGGGCGTTGGTCGCCATGTTCGCGATGTGTTTGCCTTCGACCATGCTGACTTTGGTGGTCGCGCATTACCTGGAGCGCTTTCGCGCCGCGCCCTGGCGCATCGCGCTGCAATTGGCGATTGCGCCGGTGGCAGCGGGGCTGATGTTGACCAGCGGCACCTTGTTGATCCGCGCGTCGGCGCACTCGGCACTGCCGCTGGCGATCAGTGCAGCGGTGGTGGGGTTGTCGCTGCGCTACAACCCCAACCCGCTATGGTTCATCGCGGGTGGGGCGGTGCTGGGGCTGCTGTTTTTTTAGGCTCGCTATTCCGCCGGCGGGATTACGCCAGCTTCAGATTCTTCATCGGCAAGCTGCGCACCGGTTTGCCGGTGGCGGCGAACACCACGTTCATCACACAGGGCGCCACCACGCAAATCGTCGGCTCACCCACACCGCCCCAAAAGTCGTAAGTCGGCACGATCACCGTATCGACCTGCGGCATGTCGGCGAGCTTCAACATCGGGTAGTCGTGGAAGTTCGATTCCACCACACGGCCCTTGTCGACGGTGCATTCGCCGTAGAACGTGGCGGACAAGCCATACGCCACCGAGCCTTCGACCTGCGCTGCGATCTGCTGCGGGTTGACCGCATGGCCGCAGTTGAGTGCGAGCGTCATCCGATGCACTTTCACGGTTCCTTGCGGCGTCATCGACACTTCGGCCACCGCCGCCGAATAACTCGCATAGCCCATGAACTGCGCAATGCCACGGAAGCGCCCCGGCGCGAGCGGCTTGCCCCAGTCGCCTTTTTCAGCGGCGGCGTTGAGCACGGCTAAGTGCTTCGGGTGTTTTGCCATCAGCGCACGGCGAAATTCCAACGGATCGGTGTTCGCTGCCTTCGCTACTTCGTCCATGAAGCACTCGGCATAGACGCCGTTTTGGTTCGTGTTGACACCTCGCCACGGGCCGACGGGCACGTGGGTGTTGCGCATCGCGTACTCGACCAAAAGGTTAGGCACGCTGTAGCCGAACTGTGCATCGCCCGCCGCCGACCAAAAGCCTTGCAACTGGCGGTCATCGTTGCCGCCTTTGGCAGCGGCCGGGTTGACGCGTGCGTTGATCGACTGGCCGGACACGCGGATGTGCAGCGCCGTGAGTTTGTTGTCTGCATCCAGGCCCGCGCTCAATTTGCATTGTGAGATCGGGCGGTAGAAGTCTTGCTGCATGTCTTCTTCGCGGGTCCAGATCATCTTTACCGGCACCCCGGGAAATTGCTTGGCGATGGCCACCGCCTGGCGCGTGTAATCCTGATCACCGCCGCGCCGGCCAAAGCCGCCGCCCAGATCGTGTTTGTAGACTTCGCCTTTTTCCAGCGGCAAGCCAGCTTCTTCGCACGCTGCGGCGAGCGAGGCTTCACCGTTTTGCGTCGGCAACCAGACTTCAACCTTGTCCGCCGTGACGCGCGCGGTGCAGTTGGAAGGCTCCATCGTCGCGTGCGCGAGAAAGGGCGTCGAGTACACGGCTTCGATTTTTTTCGCTGCGCCTTCAATGGCTTTGAGAGCATCGCCTTCGTTGCGGTTGGCGTAGGCGCCGGACGCCGTGAGGCCTTCCTTGAGGCGCTCGGCAATCGTCGCCGAGCTGACGTTGGCGTTTTCGCCTTCGTCCCATTCGATTGAAAGGGCATCGGCAGCCTTCTTCGCGCGCCACCAGGTGTCGGCCACCACCGCCACGCCCGATGGGCTGAATTGCACCGCGCGCTTAACGCCGGGCATTGAGGCGACTTTCGCGGCATCAAAACTTTTCACCTTGCCGCCGAACACCGGGCTGTTCTTGACAGCGGCGTAGAGCATGCCGGGCAGTTTCAGGTCGATGGAATACACCTTGCCGCCATCGAGCTTGTCGGCTGTGTCGATGCGCATCACCGGCTTGCCCGCGACCTTCCATTGCCGCGGGTCGCGCAGCACGATGGCCTTTGCATCCGGCGGCGTCAACTTCGATGCCGCCGCGGCGACCTTGCCATAGGTCGTCTTGCGCTTCGATGCGGCATGGGTGATCACACCGTTCTCGACACTCACTTCGCCCACCGGCACCTTCCAGCCGTCGGCTGCGGCTTGCAGCAGCATCATCCGCGCGGCAGCACCGCCACGACGAACGTAGTCTTGCGAGATGCGAATGCCGCGGCTGCCGCCGGTACCCATCTCGCCCCACACGCGTTTGCGCGCGAGGTTCTGGCCGGGGGTGATCTGTTCGGTCGTGACCTTCTTCCAATTGCATTCGAGTTCTTCGGCCACCAATTGCGCCAGACCGGTGATGGTGCCTTGGCCCATCTCCGAGCGCGCGATACGGATCACGCAGGTCTCGTCGGGTTTCACCAGCACCCAGGCGTTGACTTCGGCGACGGCGGCTGCATTTGATTTCGTAGCCGATTGCGCAAACGGAATATGAAACGCGAGAGCGAAACCGCCGCTTGCGGCGGCAGTGTCGATCAAGAATTTGCGGCGCGCCGGGCGGGCCAACGCATTGGCAGCGGCGTTGTTTGGGGCGTTGTGCATGATGTGGCTGTCGTTGGCGTCGTGGCTGAGGCAAAGAGCGGCAGTGTTTTTGATTAGTGTCTTCATGGCGCTCTCCGGTTCAAGCCGCACGCGTGGCGTTGACCACTTCGTAGTTCGCCACCGGCAGCATGTCCGGCCCGGTTGCCGCTGGTTTGGCTGGCTTCTTGCCCTTGCCCGACGCAATCTCGGCCGCGCGCTTCACCCCGGCGCGAATCCGCTGATAAGTGCCGCAGCGGCAAATGTTGGTCATCGCTTCGTCAATGTCCTGGTCGGATGGGTTCGGCTTCGCCTTCAACAGCGCGGCTGCCGCCATGATCTGCCCCGACTGGCAATAGCCGCACTGCGGCACGTCGAGCTCGGCCCAGGCCTGCTGCACCGGATGGGACAGATTGCGCGACAGCCCTTCGATGGTCACCACTTTGTCCGACGGCTTCACAGCGGACAGCGGCATCGAACACGAGCGCATGAGCTGGCCGTTGATGCTCACCGAACAAGCACCACACGCCGCCACACCACAGCCATATTTTGTGCCGGTCAGGCCAATGTGCTCGCGCAAGGTCCAGAGCAACGGGGTATCAGGTTCGGCGTTGACGCTGTGCGTCTTGCCGTTGACGGTCAGTTTTGCCATGCGGGTCTCCTTGGAAGATTTAGACAAAAAAGCTTAGCGCATCCGCCGCTGGGCCGCACTATGCCAAATCAACATCATGCCATTCCGTGAAGAATGGCTCCAGCAGCGGGTTGCAGGCCGATGGTGTGGCGAAAGCCTTGGTGGAAGCCAGTTTCAGGCCGATCGTTTGGCGGGAATTAATCCGTTCCTCGCTCCCAGCGTCGCGGGTTCCGGTTGACC
>JAYVSR010000020.1:0-7790 GCA_043775155.1 Burkholderiales bacterium
ACACGCAACTTCCTGTGTCGCTCAAGCAGTTCGGCATGCACGGCGCCCTCGTGTACTTTTTCCAGCCGCGCGCGGTCTGACCAATCACGAAAGGCACCCCATGGCCCAGGCAAACATCCACGTCGGCGTGCTGCGCAGCGTTACCCTGTTCGCAATGCTCTCGCAGGCGCAACTGACGGCGCTGGCCAGCACGATGGCGCGCAGGTCGGCGCCGAAAAATCGCACGATCCTGAAAGTCGGCGACCCGACTGACAGTCTGTACATCATCATCGCCGGCCGTTGCAAGGTGCAGATGTCGGACAACGAAGGCAAGGAGGTCATCCTTGCAGTACTCGGACCGGGTGATTTCTTCGGCGAAATGGGCCTGCTCGACGACGCGCCGCGCGCCGCTTCGGTGGTGACGATCGAGCCATGCGAGTTCCTGACCCTCGGCAAGGACGCTTTCAACGCGCTGCTCAAGGACAACTTCGAAATGGCGATGGTGATCATGCGCGGTCTGGTCAAGCGCCTGCGCGAAGCCGACCGCAAGATCGAAAGCCTCGCGCTGCTTGATGTCTACGGCAGAGTAGCGCGGGTGTTGATCGAATTTTCCGAAGCGGTCAACGGCGAAAAAGTCGTCAAGGGCAAGCTGCCGCGCCAGGACATCGCCAAGATGATCGGTGCCTCCCGCGAAATGGTCAGCCGGGTGATGAAAGGCCTCGAAGCCGGCGGCTATATCGAAATCCGCGATGACGGCGCGATCGTGTTGCGCGAGCGGCTTTCGACGCATCTGTAGCAGTTGGCGTAACGGTTCGCGTAACGATTGGTGGCCGGGTGCGTGCGGGTGCGTGCGGGTGCGTGCGGATTGGTGCGGGTCAGGCGGCTGCGTCCGCCGCGATTCGCGAGGTGATCCGACAGCCCCCCCTATAATCTTCGCCTATGCCTGCCGCTGCAACCGTCATCGCTCCACCCGCCACGCCGGCCTCGCGGGTCGCGCGCTTGCTGCGTGAGTCGCGCTGGCTGGCTGGTATCGCGGCTGCAGTCTATCTGGTGCTGATTCTGGCGACCTATCAGCGGGGTGACCCGGCCTGGTCACATAGCGCGGCGGGTGCGTTGCTACGCAATGCGGGTGGCCGGATCGGCGCGGTCGGCGCGGACGTGCTGCTCTACTTGTTCGGCCTGTCCGCCTGGTGGTGGGTGGTGTTGTTGGGCTATCTGATTCTGGCCGGCTATAAAAAACTCGATCACGCCGCTGGAGCAGGTGATGCCGGCTCCACTAGCCCGATGACCCTGCTTGACCGCCGCTCCCTCACCGCAGTATTCGGCGGTTTCGCCTTGCTGCTGGTTTCCAGCAGCGCGCTTGAAGCCCTGCGTTTCTACACTCTGACAGCGCAGCTACCGCTGGCACCGGGCGGTTTGCTAGGCGCTGTGGCAGGGCGATTTGCTGATACTTATTTTGGCTTCACCGGCGCGACCTTGCTGTTGCTGCTCGGTGCGGCCGTCGGAGCGTCGCTGTTTACCGGCGTGTCTTGGGTGAGCGTAGCCGAGCGCGTAGGTACCTGGATCGAAGCCGCGTTTGAATGGGTACGGCGCAAACGGGATGAGCGTGAAGATCGGCAACTGGGCGAGGTGGCGCAGGAGGTTCGCGAGCAAGTCGTGGTCGAAGAGCGACGCGAGTTGTTCGATGAGCACTCGACGATTCGGATCGAGCCGCCGGTGATAGAAGTGCCGCAGTCGCCGCGGGTCGAAAAAGAAAAGCAGGCACCGTTGTTTGCCGATATGCCCGATAGCGGTTTGCCACCGTTGATGCTGCTTGATGCGCCAGAGGCGGTGACCGAAACCGTCAGCGCTGAAACGATTGAATTCACCTCGCGCTTGATCGAAAAAAAGTTGAAGGACTTCGGCGTGCAGGTCGAAGTCAAGGCGGCGTACCCGGGGCCGGTGATCACCCGTTACGAGATTGAACCTGCGATCGGCGTCAAAGGCAGCCAGATCGTCGGGCTTGCCAAAGACCTCGCGCGCGCTCTATCGCTGGTGTCAGTGCGGGTGGTCGAGACGATTCCCGGCAAGAGCCTGATGGGCCTTGAACTGCCAAACCCGAAGCGGCAGATCGTGCGCTTGTCCGAGATTTGCGGCTCGCAGGTCTACAACGACAATGCGTCGATGCTGACGATTGCGATGGGCAAGGACATCGCCGGCAAACCGGTGATTGCCGATCTGGCGAAGATGCCGCATGTGCTGGTGGCCGGCACCACCGGCTCGGGAAAATCGGTGGCGATCAACGCGATGATTCTTTCCTTGCTCTACAAAGCCGAAGCGAAAGACGTGCGGCTGATTTTGATCGACCCGAAGATGCTGGAGATGTCGGTGTATGCCGACATTCCGCATCTGCTCGCGCCGGTGGTGACCAACATGGGCCAGGCGGCCAACGCGCTCAACTGGTGTGTCGGCGAGATGGAGCGGCGCTACAAGCTCATGAGCACGTTGGGCGTGCGCAACCTCGCGGGCTACAACGTCAAAGTGGCTGAAGCCCAGAAGAGCGGCAAGCCGCTGCCGAACCCGTTCAGTCTCACGCCCGACTTGCCCGAGCCACTGGAGCCGGTGCCGCTGATCGTGGTGATCATCGACGAGTTGGCCGATCTGATGATGGTGGCCGGCAAAAAAATTGAGGAGTTGATTGCGCGTCTGGCGCAAAAAGCGCGCGCGTCGGGGATTCACCTGGTGTTGGCGACGCAGCGGCCGAGCGTTGACGTGATCACCGGTTTGATCAAAGCGAACATCCCGACTCGCGTGGCGTTTCAGGTGTCGAGCAAAATCGACTCGCGCACCATCCTCGACCAGATGGGCGCCGAGTCCTTGCTGGGGCAGGGCGACATGCTCTATCTGCCGCCCGGTACAGGCCTGCCGCAGCGCGTGCATGGTGCATTTGTCGGCGACGATGAAGTACACAAGGTGGTGAACTATCTCAAGACCCTCGGCACGGCGAATTACATCGAAGGGATTCTCGAAGGCGGCGTGCTCGAAGAAGAGGGTGGCGCGGATGGCGCAGCGGCAGAAGGCCCGCGCGATGCCGAGAGCGACCCGCTTTACGATCAGGCGGTGGAGATTGTGCTGAAGAACAAGCGCGCGTCGATTTCGCTGGTGCAGCGCCACTTGCGGATCGGCTACAACCGCGCCGCGCGGCTGCTGGAGGGGATGGAGAAAGCGGGTCTTGTCTCGGCTATGCAGGGCAATGGCAACCGCGACATTCTTGCACCCTCGCGTGCAGAGCCGTAATTGGAATAGTAGTTGGAGCAGGCATTCATGAATTTACGGTTTTGTTCTCGGGCGCTACGGGCTTTGCTTGTCGCGCTGACGTTCGGTATTGGCTCCGGCAACGCCAGCGCCGCCGCGCTCGATGCACTAGGCGACTTCGTCAAATCGACCCGCAGCGGCAAGACCACCTTCACTCAGGTGATCGTCAACAAAGCCGGCAAGACGTCGAATCCCGCATCCGGCACGTTCCAGTTTCAACGCCCGGGAAAATTCCGCTGGGTCTACGACAAGCCCTACGAACAATCCATCGTTGGCGATGGCGACAAGCTGTGGATCTTCGACAAAGACTTGAACCAGGTCACGGTGCGCAAACTCGGTGGCGCATTGGGCCAAAGCCCGGCGGCGATTCTCGCGGGCAGCGACGATCTGGAAAAAAACTTCACCCTCAAAGAAGCGCCGACGAAAGATGGTCTGGAGTGGCTCGAAGCGACGCCAAAATCGAAAGACACCACCTTCGAGCTGGTGCGCATCGGCCTGCGGCGTGACGCTGGCGGCGCCAGCCTTGCGGCGATGGAGTTGGCCGACAGCTTTGGCCAAACCTCGGTGCTGACCTTCGGCAAGCTGGAGCGCAACAGCGCGGTCAATGCCGACACCTTCAAGTTCGTGCCACCCAAAGGCGCTGACGTATTCGGCGATGACAAGTAGGCGGTGTTGATGGAGCCGGTGCGTTTGGTGTGCGGGCGGGCAAAACTGCCACGAGGCACATGGCTGAAAGCCTTGCGCACCAACGGTTTAACGCCATCACCCAATGAAAACCCTTGGTACACAAGGCTTTCAGGCCGGCTGGCATGACCAATTTGAATCCAGACGCCCCGCTCGCCGAGCGCCTGCGCCCGCGCACGCTCGATGAAGTCATCGGCCAAACCCATCTGCTTGGCCCTGGCAAACCCTTGCGCATCGCGTTCGAGACCGCCAAGCCGCACTCGATGATTTTGTGGGGGCCGCCCGGCGTCGGCAAGACCACGCTGGCGCGCCTGATGGCGAAGGGCTTCAACGCGCAGTTCCTCGCGATCTCGGCGGTGCTCGGTGGCGTCAAAGAGATTCGTGCCGCGGTCGAGGCGGCGCAGAGTTCACGCGCACTGGGCGAGTCAACGATTCTGTTTGTCGATGAAGTGCATCGCTTCAACAAGAGCCAGCAAGATGCGTTCTTGCCGTATGTCGAGTCCGGCCTGTTCACTTTCATCGGCGCGACCACCGAGAACCCGTCGTTCGAAGTCAATAGCGCCTTGCTCTCGCGCGCCACCGTCTACGTGCTGCAACCGATTGGCAACGCCGACATGCGCACGTTGCTCCTGCATGCGCTCGACGCCACCGCCGGTTTTTCGCTCGAAGACGACGCCCGTGACCGCTTGATCGGCTGGGCCGATGGCGACGCGCGGCGCTTGCTCAACGCCGTCGAGATCGTCACCACGTCGGCGGGCGCGCAAGCGATCAAGCGGATCGACGCCGCCTTCATCGAAACCGCGTTGTCACAAAACCTGCGCCGCTTTGACAAAGGCGGCGATCAGTTTTACGACCAGATCAGCGCCCTGCACAAGTCAGTGCGCGGCTCGAACCCGGACGCATCGCTGTATTGGCTGGTACGCATGCTCGACGGTGGTGCCGACCCGCGCTACCTGGCGCGGCGCATGGTGCGGATGGCGGCGGAGGACATTGGCTTGGCCGATCCGCGTGCGCTGCGCTTGATGCTTGATGCGGCAGAGACCTACGAGCGCCTCGGCTCACCCGAGGGCGAACTGGCGCTGGCCGAAGCGATCATCTATCTCGCGGTTGCGCCGAAATCAAACGCGGTCTACTCCGCCTACAACGCGGTGCGGGCGTTTGTATCGCAAGACCAGACGCGTCCGGTGCCGATGCATCTGCGCAATGCGCCGACCAAGCTGATGAAAACGCTGGGCCACGGCAAGGACTATCGTTACGCCCACAACGAAGAGGGCGCTTACGCGGCGGGTGAAGATTATTTTCCCGAAGACATGCCGGACGTGCGCTGGTATGAGCCGGCCCCACGCGGGATGGAAATCAAGATTGGCGAAAAGCTTGCGGCGTTGCGGGCGCAGGACGCCGAGACGCGTGCGCGCAAGAAGTAGGCAGTCAGAGTAGGCAGTAAGAGCAGGCGGTAAGCGTCGGGCCACAGCAGGTGCCGGGCCGCAGTATTCGCGCACTACTCGCGCAGTTTTCGCGCAATTGTCTGAACGCTGGCGCAGCGCCGGTTAAAATTGCCTCTTCATTCATCACGCCGCACATTCGCCTCGCATCATGCTCGACATTCAACTCCTCAGAAAAGATATTCAAGCTGTGGCTGCGCGTCTGGCCGCGCGCCCGTTCGCTCTCGACGTTGCGACGTTCCAAACCCTCGAAGCCGAGCGCAAGGGCGTGCAAATGCGTACGCAAGAGTTGCAGGCCAAGCGCAATAGTTTGTCGAAGCAAGTCGGTGCGCTCAAGGGCAAAGGTGAGGACGCATCGGCTGTGCTGGCCGAGGTCGCCGGTCTGGGCGACGAACAAAAAACCTGCGAGACCACGCTGGCCGCGATTCAAGCCCGGCTTGAGACCATGCTGCTCGACGTGCCAAACCTGCCGCACGACAGCGTGCCGGTGGGCAAGGGCGCGGATGACAACGTCGAAGCGCGCCGCGTCGGCACGCCGCCCACCTTCGATTTTGCGGTGCAGGATCACGTCGACATTGGTACCGGCTTGAAGAGCCTGGACTTCGAAGCGGCAGTCAAAATTTCCGGCGCGCGCTTCACCGTGATGAAAGGCCAGCTCGCGCGCCTGCATCGCGCCATCGCGCAATTCATGCTCGACACGCATACGGTGGAGCACGGCTACACCGAAATCTACGCGCCGTATCTGGTCAACGCCGAGTCGATGCGTGGCACCGGGCAGTTGCCAAAATTTGAAGACGATCTCTTCGCCACGTTCAAGAACCGCGACGAAAAGCTGTACCTGATCCCGACCGCCGAAGTGCCGGTGACCAATCTTGTGCGCGATGAAATCGTCGCGCTCGAATCCCTGCCGCTCAAATTCGTCTGTCACACGCCTTGCTTTCGCTCCGAGGCCGGCTCCTATGGCCGTGATACGCGCGGGATGATCCGCCAGCATCAATTCGACAAGGTGGAGCTGGTGCAGATCAGCCACCCGGATCAGTCGTATCAACGGCTTGACGAGTTGACTGGTCACGCCGAGACGATTCTGAAAAAGCTGGAGTTGCCGTATCGCGTCGTCACGCTGTGTACCGGCGATATGGGTTTCTCCGCAGCGAAGACTTACGACATCGAAGTGTGGCTGCCGGGGCAGAGCGCTTATCGCGAAATTTCGTCGTGCAGCAATTTCGAGGCGTTTCAAGCGCGGCGCATGCAGGCGCGCTATCGCGACGACAAGGGCAAACCGCAATTGGCGCACACGCTCAATGGCTCCGGTCTCGCGGTTGGCCGTACGCTGGTGGCAATTCTGGAGAACTATCAGAACGCCGATGGCAGCGTGACCGTGCCGGCGGTGCTGCGCCCCTACATGGGCGGCGCGGAGAAGATCGTCGCCTGAGCGGATTAGTGGCTGAGTTCCCGCCGCATTTCCGCTCAGCCCGCCGCTCACCCCACCGTCCCGCCATGACCGCAAACATCATCGATGGCAAAGCCATCGCCCAGCAAGTCCGGACGGAATGGAAAGCCCGCACGGCAGCGCTGCGGGAGCAGGGGGTGACGCCCGGTCTTGCCGTCATCATCATCGGCGACAACCCGGCTTCGCAGGTTTACGTCCGGCACAAGACGCGGGCCTGCGCTGAAGTCGGGATTCATAGCGAGGTGCATGTCTTTGCCGCCGATGCGACTGAGGCGGCGGTGCTGGCAAAAATTGTGGCGCTCAACGACGATGCGCGGATTCACGGCATCCTCGTGCAATTGCCGCTGCCGCCGCATTTCGATTCGCGCGCGATGCTCGAAACCATCGCGATTCACAAAGATGTCGATGGCTTCAATCTGTATAACGTCGGCGCACTGGTGGCCGGCGAAACCGTGTTCCCGCCGTGTACGCCATTCGGCGTGTTGTGCATGCTCGAAACCAGCAAGATTCCGATCGCCGGGCAAAACGTCGTCGTGGTCGGGGCCAGCAACATCGTCGGCAAGCCGATGGCGAACATGCTGATGAAGCGCGACGCCACTGTCGCCATCACCCACATCAAGACGCGTGATCTGGCGCAGTGGACGATCCTCGCCGACATCCTCGTCGTCGCCGCTGGCAAGCCGAACCTGATCACCGCGCCGATGGTACGCACTGGCGCGGTGGTGATCGACGTTGGCATCAACGGTTTGCCGGATGGCCGCCTCGTCGGTGATGTGGATTTCGACGCGGTAAAAGAAAAGGCCTCGTACATTACGCCAGTGCCGGGCGGCGTCGGGCCGATGACGGTGACGATGCTGCTGGTCAATACGATTCAGGCTGCAGAGCGCAGCGGTCGTGTGGCCGAGCGCAGCAGTCGTGTGACTGAGCGTAGCAGTCGTGTG
>JAYVSR010000021.1:0-4340 GCA_043775155.1 Burkholderiales bacterium
AAAAGTACAAGGACCTCGACACGCTCAAGCGGCAAATCGATCAGGACGCGCGCGACGCCCGCACCTTTTTGACGAACTCATTGGAAAGCCCGGCTGCAAAGCCAGTGACGAGCACGCACGCAATCACCAAGTAATCAGAAAGCAAGACAGCATCATGGCCAAAGAAAATAAAACCCCCGGCAAGTATCCCGTCAACCTCCCCGACACGCCTTTCCCGATGCGTGGCGATCTCGCGCGCCGCGAACCGCTATGGGTAAAGGAATGGCAGGAGAAGCAGATTTATCAAAAAATCCGCGCGGCATCGAAAGGCCGGCCGAGATTCATCCTGCACGACGGCCCGCCCTATGCAAACGGCGACATTCACATCGGCCACGCAGTCAACAAAATCCTGAAAGACATCATCGTCAAGAGCCGCAACATGGCGGGCTTCGACGCGATTTACGTACCAGGTTGGGACTGCCACGGCATGCCGATCGAGCGCGAGATCGAGAAGAAGCACGGCAAGAACCTGCCGGTGGAGAAAACCCAAAGCCTGTGCCGCGCTTATGCCGCGGAACAGATTGAGCGGCAGAAAAAGGACTTCGAGCGCCTCGGCGTGCTGGGTGACTGGAACGACCCCTACCAGACGATGGCCTATCGCAATGAAGCCGACGAGATTCGCGTACTCGGCAAGATTCTTGAGAAGGGCTACGTCTATCGCGGCCTGAAGCCGGTGAACTGGTGCTTTGACTGCCGCTCGGCGCTGGCGGAAGCGGAAGTCGAATACGCGGATAAAAAAGATTTCGCGGTTGATGTCGCGTTTCCGTTTGCCGAGCACGACAAGCTTGCGGCCGCGTTTGGGCTAAGTGCTCTGCCAAAGCAAGACGGCTTCATCGTTATCTGGACGACGACGCCCTGGACGATTCCGTCCAATCAGGCGCTGAATCTGCATCCGGAATTTACCTACGCATTGGTTGACACGTCGAAAGGATTGCTGATTCTCGCGCAGGATTTGGTCGAGGCCAATCTCAAGCGATGGGAGATTGAAGGCAAGGTGATCGCCACAACCAAAGGCGAAAAACTCTCGCGGATCAACTTCAAACACCCGCTCGCCGCGACCGACAAGGGTTACAACCGTCTCTCGCCGGTCTATCTCGGCGACTACGTCACGCTCGACACCGGCACCGGCATCGTCCACTCCGCGCCCGCCTATGGTGTGGAAGACTTCAACTCGTGCAAGGCGCACGGCATGGCGGACAAGGACATCCTCACGCCAGTGCTGGGTGACGGCAAATATGCCGAGACGCTGCCGTTTTTTGGCGGTCTCTCGATCTGGGATGCAAATCCAAAGATCGTCGAGAAATTGCGCGAAGCCGGCACGCTCCTGAAAAGCGAGACCTACACACATAGCTACATGCATTGCTGGCGCCACAAAACGCCAATCATTTACCGCGCCAGCACGCAGTGGTTCGCGGCGATGGATGAAGCCACCGGCATCACCGGCGTGAAACCGGTCGAAGCGTTGCGTGCCACCGCGCTGCGCGCAGTCGATGCGACGCAGTTTTTCCCCAGCTGGGGCAAGCAGCGCCTGCACAACATGATCGCCAATCGCCCCGATTGGACGCTCTCACGCCAGCGCCAATGGGGCGTGCCGATGCCGTTCTTCGTTCACAAAGAAACCGGCGCGCTGCATCCGCAAACCCCCGCGCTGTTGGAGCAGATCGCGAAGCTGGTCGAGGCGAACGGCATCGAAGCCTGGCAAACCGTCAAGCCCGAAGACCTGATCGGTGCCGTCGGTGAGTTCTCCACTGTGCATTACGAAAAAATCAAGGACACGCTCGACGTCTGGTTCGATTCCGGCTCGACGTTTCAAACCGTGCTGCGCGGCTCGCACCCCCTGCTCACGCGCTCAGACGAACAAGCCGACATGTACCTCGAAGGCAGCGACCAGCATCGCGGCTGGTTCCACTCTTCGCTCCTGGTGTCGTCGATGATCAACGGCCAGGCACCGTACAAAAGCCTGCTCACGCACGGCTTCGTGGTCGATGGCAAGGGCGAAAAAATGTCCAAGTCCAAGGGCAACGTGATCGCGCCGCAACAAGTCAGCGACGCCCTCGGCGCAGAAGCCTTGCGCCTGTGGGTCGCGGCGACCGATTACTCGGGCGAGCTGTCGATCTCGGATGAAATTTTGAAGCGCGTGGTCGAAAGCTACCGGCGCATCCGCAACACCTTGCGCTTTTTGCTCGCCAACACGTCAGACTTCGACCACGCCAAACACGCCGTGCCGCTCGATCAACTGCTGGAGATCGACCGCTACGCGCTGGCCATGACAGTCTCGATGCAAACCGCCGTGCTGGCCGACTACGAAAAATATGAATTCCACCCGGCAGTCGCCAAGCTGCAAACTTTTTGCTCGGAAGACCTCGGCGGCTTCTACCTCGACATTCTCAAAGACCGGCTCTACACAACGAAGGTGGACTCGGCCCCGCGCCGCGCCGCGCAGACTGCACTCTGGCACATCACGCAGTCGCTGTTGCGCTTGATCGCGCCAATTTTGTCATTCACCGCCGAGGAAGTATCTAAGATTATCAATCCGGCAGATGAGACCATCTTTGCTAATACCTACTATGAATTTCCAGCCAATGTTGTTGATGATGCGCTCACAGAAAAATGGGCGTTGATCAGATGGGTCAGGTCTGATGTATTCAGAAAACTTGAGACACTGAGAGAAAAAGGTGATCTAGGATCATCGCTACAAGCTGAGTTGGTTATCTATACTGATAGCGTGGTGCTTGACCATCTTCTCTCATTGGAAGATGACTTACGCTTTGTCACCATTACCTCGCGCGCTGAAGCGAAGGACTATCACCAAAACACAATCGAGGCCGCAATTGCTAATTCGAGCAACAACGCAACAAAAACGGAAATCGAACCACCCAAATTCCGTGCAATTTCTCCTAACGAGCCACCGGCGATACTTATTGTTAGTGCCAAGGCAAGCGCTCATCCGAAATGCGAGCGCTGCTGGCACTACCGCGAAGAAGTGGGTACGCATGCGGAACATCCGACGCTGTGCGGACGTTGCGTGTCCAACCTGTTTGGCGCGGGCGAGCCGCGCGCCTTTGCATGAGCAGCGGCATGAGCCGAGGCCGCCGCGCCCTCCTCATCGCCAGCGCCGTCGCACTGGTGCTGGTCATCGCCGATCAATGGACCAAACTCTCCATCACCAGCAACCTGCGCTACGGCGAATCGGTCGCCATCACGTCCTTCTTCAATCTGGTGCTGGTCTACAACAAGGGAGCGGCATTCAGTTTCCTCTCGAACGCGGACGGCTGGCAACGTTTCCTTTTCATCGGCATTACGCTCGCCGCCGTCGGCATGCTGTGCTGGCTGATCGTCAAACACGAAAGCGAAAAACTGTTTCGTTGGGGTCTGACGCTGATTCTCGGTGGCGCGATCGGCAATCTGATCGACCGCATCGCCTACGGCCACGTGATCGACTTCCTCGATTTTCATTTCGCCGGCTGGCATTTCTGGGCCTTCAATGTGGCCGACAGCGCGATCACCGTGGGTGCGGCACTGCTGATACTGGACAGTTTCCGGCCCAGGCCATAGTCCTGAAACCCTTGGTGAGTGCGGATCGTGGCATTTCATCGAATCCGGAATGGCTCGTACCAACGGTTTTCAAGGTATGACATGATGAGATTTTGGAAACCAGCTTAAGCTCGCGTATCATCCACGCATGACTGACAAGCGCATCGTGCTCGGCGTCACCGGCGGCGTCGCGGCCTACAAGGCCTGCGAACTGGTGCGTCTGTGCATCAAGGCCGGCATCACGGTTGATGTGGTGATGACTCAGGCGGGCGAGCATTTTGTCGCCGCGACAACATTTCAGGCGCTCTCGGGCAGGCCGGTTTATACCGACCTGTGGGATGCGCGCATCCACAACAACATGGCGCACATCGAGTTGAGCCGCGATGCGGCGGGCATTGTCGTGGTGCCGACGACGGCGGACTTCATGGCCAAGCTGGTTCACGGCCGCGCCGATGACCTGCTTTCGACACTGATCGTGGCGCGCCAGCCTACCTGTCCGCTGATGCTCGCGCCAGCGATGAATGTGGAGATGTGGCAAAACCCGGCGACGCAGCGCAATGTGCAGCAGTTGCGCGCCGACGGCGTCACCCTGCTCGGCCCCGGCAAGGGCGACCAGGCCTGCGGCGAAACCGGCGACGGCCGCATGCTGGAGCCCGAGCAGCTGCTTGAAGACATCATGGCCTTTTTTCAGCCCAAACTGCTAGCCGGGCGCAAAGTGCTGGTGACTGCCGGGCCCACCTACGAGGCAATTGATCCGGTGCGCGGCA
>JAYVSR010000022.1:0-36142 GCA_043775155.1 Burkholderiales bacterium
GGCACTTAACCCAACACCAAAACCTTCAATCTTTAACCACGAGTGTTCCGCTAACGCTGAGACGCGGGTGTTCCGTTAACGCTGAGACTCCGCCCATAAAACAGACTGATACAACAGTCTGCAACTTGCGCCGCAAACAAGAGCGAAATTATACCGTTTCGCACTGTGCGGACGCCGCATTCTTGCTCTGCATTCTGGCCTGCCCTCCGTCTTGTCTTCCCCAATTTTTACGCTGTCATGCAAGGTCTGCACCTCACTGGCGATTTGTCCGGCTGCCGCTGCGCCGCGGAACTACTCACCACTATCGCCACGCTTGAAGCGCTGTGCAACACGGCGGTGAGCAGCGCGGGTCTAACGCAGGTGCAACGCCTGTTTCACAGCTTTGCACCCGGCTCGGGCGTGACCGGCGTGGTGCTGTTGGCCGAATCGCATTTGGCGATCCACACTTGGCCGGAACTCGGCAGCGTCACGCTCGACATTTACGTCTGCAATTACGGTGACGACAATTCGGCCAAGGCGCAGGCCTTGTTCGATACGCTGGTCGAGGCGTTCGACCCGGCGCATTGCGTGCGGCACGATTTGCAACGTGGCATGCGCGAGGCCGATACCGATGACAGTGTGGAGGCTGAAGTGGAGACTAAGGTTGAAGCCGCTGCCGGAGCAGGTGCAACAGTTATTCCGCCAGCACGATGAAAGCATCGCGCCGATGAAAGTCCGCCTCTATTGCGACACGCCGCTTGCGACCGGTTGCCGCATCACGCTGCCAGAGTCCGCTGCGCACCACGCGCGTGACGTACTGCGCCTGGAAATCGGCGCCAGCGTCACCTTGCTCAACGGCCTCGGCGGCGAATACACCGCCACGCTGACGCTGGTCAGCAAAAAATCGGTCGACGCCCTGGTGCTCGAATTTCATCAGCGCGAATCAGAGTCGCCCTTCCACATCACGGTGGCGCAGAGCCTCGCTACCGGCGACAAGATGGACTGGGTGGTGGAGAAAGCAGTGGAGTTGGGCGCGGCATCTATCGTGCCGATTGCCGCTGCGCGCTCGGTGTTGAAACTGGGCACCGAGCGCGCCGAGAAGCGCGCGGCGCATTGGCAAGCGATTGCGCGCGCGGCGTGCGAGCAATGCGGACGCAACCGGCTGGCGCGCATCGAGCCGGTGACTAGCCTCGGCGCCTGGCTTGGCGCTGCGCGCGCGGAGCCGGGTGCCGGGCCCACGCTTAAGCTGATGCTCTCTCCGGTAGCAGACGTGGCGTTCAACACACTGGCCGCGCCGGCGCCGGAGTGCGCGATCCAGCTATTGATCGGCCCGGAGGCGGGACTGACCGATGCCGAGGAGGCACAGGCGCGCGCGGCGGGATTCAAAGGCATTACGCTCGGCCCGCGCGTCATGCGCACTGAAACGGCGGCGCTGGCAGCGCTGGCGGCGATTCACGCGCGTTGGGGTGATTTTTAAGGCGCGGCGTAAAACGCACGGTCAGGGGGCTGCGTCCACATCCTGACTTGTCAACTTTCGTAAAACGTCAACAAACGTCAACATTTGTTGCACCGATTCAGGTTTAATCATCTTCAGCACCGCGCGGGGCTAGTCTGCCAGTCTTGGCGCGGGTGACGTAACCGGCTGAAAACCATTGCGCACCAACGGCTTTAGCCATTTTTCCTTCTTTCGTTTGATTGGATATTTATTATGGGACTTCTCGATATCGTGACCGGTCTGGCCGGCCAAGCCATGTCATCCGGCGGCAACAGCAACCCGTTATTGACCGGCGTGCTGGGCATGCTGCAAAACCACGAAGGCGGGGTGGCTGGCCTGGTCAAGGCGTTTGGGGACAAAGGCTTGGGCGATGTCGCCGCGTCCTGGGTTGGCAAAGGTGAAAACCTGCCAATCTCAGGCGATCAGCTGCAGTCGGTGTTGGGCAGCGACATGGTGAGTGGTCTGGCGGCGAAATTTGGCATTTCGCAAGAGCAGATCGCGCAGATGTTGCCGCAAGTGGTGGACCAGCTCACGCCCAACGGGCAGGTTGAAGCCGGCGGGTTTGATGCGAGCAAGGCGATGGGGATGTTGCAAGGGATGTTCAACAAATAACCGGCGGCACCGAGCGAAATCGGGCGGGACTGCCGCCGGCCAAACGAAACAGGAGATCGACATGACTTTGTTTTCGCGCAAGCTGGTGGCTGTTTCTCTCGGTGCGGTATTGTTTGGTATCGGTGCAATCGCGGTGCAGGCGCAGAGTGTTGCGCCGGTGCCGGTAACGGTGCCGCAGGCGTCGAGCCCGGTGGCGCTGGACCCGGCGTTGAAACAAATGTTCATGCTGTTGGCGACTTCGATGCTGGCCAATTTTGCCGCGAGCGCGTCGTCCGGATCGCTGGATCGCTTTGATCCCGCTCCGTTGATCGAACAAACGGTCAAGACAGCGCTGGGTAGTCGCGAACTCAACGCGGCGCTCGATCGCATGGTCGATCAGGCTGGCTCGACGGGCGCAAACAGTGCTGACGGCGCGGCGGATTCTGCTATGTCACCCGAAGTGCGCGCGCTGATCAAACTGGCGCTCAAGAGTGCTGTAACGGTGGCGCGCAATGAATTGGCGCGCGAGTTTGCACCGCCAGCGCCGTCCGCTGCACCATCTACTGCACCCTGAGGCGCGGATGCGCTCGCCGTGATGGCAAGGCGCTTTGCCGCTGGAACATGTCGGCCGGCGCGCTCGGGCAAGTGACTTATCATAGCGTTCGTCATAGTGGATTCCTCAGGTGAACTTATGCAATGGTCAGAAGTAGTTGCGCATCCCGACTTGCAGCGTCTACCGTTCAAAATCGAACTGAACCAGTTTGGGAGCATTGAAATGAGCCCGGCGTCTGTTGCGCATGCGCGCATTCAGGCAGCGGTCACGCTGCTGCTCGACAAAATCAAGGACGGCTGCGTCATGACGGAACCGCCGGTCCACACCATCCTCGGCGTGCGCGTCCCTGACGCGGCCTGGGCCTCCAATCAATTCATGACGCAGCAAGGGGACAACAGTCCCCTGCTCAACGCGCCTGAGATTTGTGTTGAAGTGTTGTCCGAGGGCAACTCCCAAACTGAAATGGGGGCCAAAACATCGGCCTACCTGAGCGCCGGCGCGAAAGAAGTATGGCTGGTGCAGTTGAGCAAGCGCATCGACGTTTACAGCGCGGGCGGCAAGCAACAAAAATCAGCGTATTTCAGGCGCATGCCAACGCTTCGCTAAGCTTGCCGCTGAACGCTACGGCAGTGCGCAGCGCTGGGTCTGAAGCCCGACCTCTTCGCCGGTAACGCGGCTTTAACGCGCCACCGCAAGTCGGTGCGCCGCCAGTCAGCGCCCTGAGATCGGCGGCAAGTCTGCGGTATAAAACTGGTAGCCGTTGCGGCCACCGTGCTTGACTGCATACATCGCTTCGTCGGCGCGCTGAAACAGCGGGTCGGCGGTGTCACCATTCACCGGATAGACCGCGATCCCGATCGACGGCGTCGTCTCGACCGCAATGCCGTTGAGGCAGTAACCCGACGCCAGCGCTGCGCGGATTTTCTGCGCCACCATCTCGACGTCCTCCACCTGCTTGATGGCGGGCAGCACGACGACGAACTCATCGCCGCCGAGGCGCGCCACGGTATCCGAGTCACGCACATTGGCTTTGAGACGGCGCGCCACCTCGATCAGCAGCTCGTCACCGATGCTGTGGCCCAGGGTGTCGTTGATGGTCTTGAATTTATCGAGATCGAGGAACATGACTGCGCACAAGAGCTTGGCGCGCGCGGCGTTCGCCAGCGCGACGCGCACCCGGTCTGACAACAGCAAGCGGTTCGGCAAGCCGGTCAATTGGTCGTGATGCGCCATGAAGGCGATGCGCGCGGCATCGGCGCGCTGCTCGGTCACGTCTTCGAGAATCCACACCACGCCTTTGGGCAGATCCCACGGCGCAATCGCCTTGGCGGCGACGCGCATGAGGATCACCCGGCTGTCTTTGCGGCGCATATGCACATCGCCGCGGAACACCGCGCCGGTCTTGAGAATCGCTTCGGATTTCTTCACCAGGTTAGCGTAGTCGTCCAGGTTCAGATGCAACTGTGCGGTGCTCTGGCCGACCAACTCGGCCGCCTTATAGCCGAGCAATTGTGGACCCATCACATTGATCCAAGCCACCTTGGCGTCTTTAACGAAGTAAGTGGCGACCGGGCTGATCTCGAGCATCGCACGGGTCTCTGCCAGCGCTTCTTCCAGATCGGCCTGCAGCAGCCGCCGCTCCAGGCTGGCGCGCACGCGCGCGCGCAGCAGCACCGGATCAAACGGCTTGGGCATATAGTCCGCCGCACCGAGCTCGATGGCGCGGATCACTTTGGCCAGATCGTCGTAGGCCGAGATGACGATCACCGGAATGCTCTTGAGCGTGGCATCGGCGCGCATCGCTTCGAGCACGCCAAAGCCGTCCATCACTGGCATCATGATGTCGAGCAGCACCAGATCAAAGCGGTCACTGCGCATCGCCGCCAGCGCCTCGACACCATTGCCGGCCATCGCCAGATTGCTATAGCCGTCGCGCGTCAAGCGCCGCGCCAGGGTGTAGCGGTTCATCTCGTCGTCATCGACGATCAACAATGAAAGCTTGAAGAGGTCTGCGGGTTCGGCGATCATGACGATGCTTTCGCTACGGTCGGTGTGGTCGGTGCGGTCGGTGCGGTCGGTGCGGTCGGTGCGGTCAATGCTATCGGGGCTGTCGAACCTTGCGGCGCTTGCGGCGGCAGCAGCAGGGTAAATACGGCCCCTTTGCCAGCTTCACTTTGCACCGTGATGTCGCCGCCGAGCAGGCGCGCCATGCGCTGCGAGATCGCCAGCCCCAGTCCAGTGCCGCCAAATTTGCGCGTGCTCGAGGTATCGATCTGCGAAAACTCCTGAAACAGACGCGGCAGATTTTCTGCGGCGATGCCGCAGCCGGTGTCGATCACGTCAAATCGCACCTGCTGATTGTCGTAGGTAATCTTCAGACGCACGCTGCCGATGTCGGTGAATTTAACCGCATTGCCAATCAGGTTGATCAAAATCTGCCGCAGGCGCTGGGCGTCGCTGTCGAGTACAGGCAGGCCAGGGGCGTAATCCCCTTCGAGCGCGATGCCTTTTTCTTTCGCCATCGGTGCCACGGTGGCGAGCGCTTCTTCGGCCAGCGATGCCGCCGAAAAGTGCTCGATCGTCACGGTCATCCGCCCGGCTTCGATTTTCGACAAGTCGAGAATCCCATTGATCAGACCCAATAAATGTTTCGCGGAGGTGGCGATGCGCGTGAGCGACTCAGTCAGTTCTGTTGGATTGTGTAAAAAACGCGGGTCTGCGGCGTCTTCGAGCAGCATGCCCGAGAGACCAATGATCGCGTTGAGCGGGGTGCGCAACTCGTGGCTCATGTTGGCGAGAAACTCGCTCTTGTGACGGCTCGCAGACTCGGCCTGTGCCTGCGCCGCCTTGAGGCCGAGCAAGGCATGCTTGAAGGTGGTGAGCGCCTCCGCCATTTCGCCGATCTCGTCGCCGCGGCCGGTGTGCGGAATCGGCCGCGCATAGTCGCCGCCGGCAATCGCTGTCATCGTGCCGGTCATGCGGTTTAACGGCTGGATCACGAAACGCAACAGCAGCGCCGCGCCGAGCAACGCCACCAGCACCGTGATGATCGATACTTCGATGTTGCGCTGGGCAGCGTGCGCGAGGCGGCTACGGAAGCCGGATGAAGCCAGCCCCTCGTCGGCTACCGCGCGCTGTTCGAGCATCGCGGTGAAGCCGCGCAGGCGCACGTCGTGCGCATCGAGCACCTGCGCGGCAGCCTGATCGGCGCTGCCGGCTTTCGCTGCGAGTCGCGCGCCAGTCTCAGCGCGCTGCGCCAGCCACTGCGCGCGCTGACGCCGCGCCACGACGACAGTGTCAAAGGTCGAGAGATAGGCGGTAGTCTCGGCGCGCACTTTCTCGATATCGAAAACGCCCTGGGCTAAATCAGCGCGTTTGCCTTCGAGGGTTTGCAGCAATCCGGCGGCGAACTGGCGAATCCGCGGCGGCGGCTCGATCGCGTCCGACCCAAGGTACTCGCGAATCGATGCCGTCAACCCGGACAGTTGCCCACCCAGATCAGCGGCGAAGCGGCTGGTTTGCGACACCCGTTGCAAATTGTTGAGTTCCTGCTCGATTTCATCGAGCGAGCGGTAGCGCCCTTGCGCCAGCAACACGATGATCGCCACCAGCAGCACCACCGCGCCATAAATCAAATGGCTGATGCGCGGCTTGAATCCGAGTGCGGGCAGGCGCATGCCAACCGTCGTTCGCGCGTGCTGCGGACTACTCGCGTATCAGCGCGACGCTCGCGCCGTGTTTTTTCCATTGCCGCGCTGCGCTTTTGAACACCGCATGAATCGCCTCACCGGTGGCGCTGTTTGACAGCTTCACCAGTGTGATGCGATGCGCGCCGCTCTTGAACGAGAGGTCGGTCAGGCAGTCATTGAGCGCGTCGAGGTTAGGGCTGAAGTGACGCGGGAACTTGAGTGCTGTAGCCACTGCGCCGAGCATGGCGTCTTTCGAGCGCAGCCCGGTGAAATCGATCCGCTGGTCCATCATCAATCCTTGATTTTTTGAAACGTTTGATAGTGATCACCGGTGTACCAGCAGGCAGCCGGTGCATTGTTGCGCCACTCGCGCGCT
Source organism: Burkholderiales bacterium (assembly GCA_043775155.1). Taxonomy (GTDB): domain Bacteria; phylum Pseudomonadota; class Gammaproteobacteria; order Burkholderiales; family JAEUOS01; genus CANJDH01. Next base: position 6,684 of record JAYVSR010000022.1, read on the forward strand.
TCCGCGCCGCAGACGATGCGGCGCGCGCCGCGATTCTTCGCGCCCGGCGTCGGCACGGTGAACTCATGGTAATAGCCGCGTGGCTTTTTCGGCAGATTGCCTTCAAAGTTACCAAAGGTGACGCCGTCTTTCGGGTACGGGTAGGGGCCGCCCTTGAGGATCAACGCGTGCGTGGCACGGCCCTCCTTGGGCAGATCAGCGAGATGGATGTCATTGGCAGCGCTGGCGCCTGAAGCACCGAGGGTTGCGGCAAAGGCCAAGGAGGCGGCGAAAGCGGCGGTGGAAAGGAATTTTTTCATCTGCGCATTCTACTTGCCATCGCGCCGCTGCATCGGCTGCCGCCGCTGCGGTTGCCAACGCCGCCGCCTCACGCCAAAAAACGCAGCACCTCATCGCGCCGCGCCATCGTGTCTTTAAAACCGAGATCGATCAACGCGCGGGTGTAGTCCTGCTCAAACAACAGATAGCTCGCCAGCGCCGAGCCTTTGCGGTTCATCGCGCCGATGCCGCGCAACAGCAGGCGCACCGGCCAGGGCAGGCTCTTGACGTGTTTGGCAGCGAGCATGTCAAGCCGCTCCGACGGTGCAATCACCAGCACCTCAACCGGTCGCAGCGCGGCCTTCGCGCGTAACTCAGGCGGCAGCAACGCCAGCGTGTGGTTGACCCGCTGCACCCGTTCGATATCCACATTCAGACTATCGAGGAAGATCGACGACAGCGCATGCCCGGCGACCTGCGCGAGCGACGGATAGGACTCGCTGCGGGCGCGGTCGGACGGCTCGGTGATGCGCCCGGCGCCGATCACCAGCACGCGGTTCGCGCCCAAATGAATCGCCGGGCTGATCGGCGCGAGCTGGCGCATCGAGCCATCGCCAAAAAATTCACGATTGATTTTGACCGCCGGAAAAATAAACGGAATCGCCGACGACGCCAGCAGATGCTCGACCGTCAACTGTGAGCGGCACGACACCCGCGCATGCCGGGTCCAGGCTTGGATCGTGTCAGCGCCTTGATAAAAATTTACGCTCTGGCCCGAGGCATAGCCCGAGGCAGTAATGCAGATCGCGTGTAGCGCTCCGGCATCAATCGCGCTGTCGATGTCACCGAGCGGCAGTTTTTTTAACAGCGCGGCCAGCGGCGTACTATCGAGCAGCGATTTCGGCGCCGTGCGGACGATCCAGCCGGCCATCAACGCGCCGAGCCAATGCGCTCCGGTGCGGGCGATGCCGGGCGGGTCGGCGCGGTAGACGTGATGCGCGTGAAAGCCTTCCCACACCTGGCGCAAGTAGCCGACCGCCTGGCCGAAGTCGCGCGCGAAACAGGCCAGCGACACCGCGTTGATGGCACCGGCCGACGTGCCGCAAATGATCGGGAACGGGTTCCTGATTTTGTCCGGCAACATCTCGGCGATGGCTTTGAGCACACCGACCTGATATGCCGCGCGCGCGCCGCCGCCGGTGAGCACGAGGCCGGTTTGCGAATCCCGTTCAGTCACGTCACTTTCCCTCGTCTGCTCCATCAGAGCTTAGGCTAACATGCGATCCCGCCATTTCGCAAACTTCATTTGAGCGTGTTTCCCCATGACTGCTCCACACACCGGCGTCAAACTCCAAGCTGCTGCCCCCAAGGTCACCTTCGACTGCGCCAAATGCCCGGGCTACTGTTGCAGCTACGACCGCATCGAAGTCAAGCCACGCGACCTCGCGCGGCTGGCGAAATTTCATGATGTTTCGCTCGAAGAGGCGCAGCGCAAATTCACCAAGACCTACACCTGGGAAGGCGTGACCGAGCGGATCCTGCGACATCAAAAGGACACGGTCTACAAATCGGTCTGCATGTTCTTCGACAAGACGGAGCGCCGCTGCACCATCTACGCCGGCCGCCCGTCAGTCTGCCGCGAATACCCGGATGGCAAAAAGTGCGGCTACTACGATTTCATCAAGTTCGAACGCAAACACCAGGAAGACCCGAAGTTCATTCCCGATGCGCGCAACATAGGGATGTAGCGACGCGAAATTGAATTGATACCCGGCTGGAAACCCATGGTGGGAGCCGGTTTTCGATAGCACATGCCACAAGAATGGCTTGTACCAACAGTTTGCAGTCCTGGTCGCTGACGAATTCTGACCTCAACCGGATGCCGCAAGCGAGCGAAGTGAAGTGATTGCATGAAAAAGTCAGCCGGAAAGAAGCCAGGAACCAAGGCGCAATCTGCCCCTCACCGCGACGGCACTGCGGCGCCGATGCGGTCCGCTTTGTACGCCCCGCACCTGATCACCGTCGGCGGCAAGACCATGACGGTGGCCGAGTGGGCGCAAGCGGCGCGTGCCGCAAACGGTGTCCCGGATGGACGATTGCCTGCCAGTCTGCAAAACCGCCAGCCCGCCGTGCTCGCTGCGCGCTTGGCGAGTGCCCAGGCCGCCGCTGCGCCAACACTACCTGCACCGCAGCCCGCTGACATCGAAGCGGTGTTCGACGCGCTCGTCATCGGCGGCATGCCGCGCGGCAAAACCTGGCTGATGCACTTTCTCAAGGCCTGGGGCCATCGCAGGGAGAGCCTGCGTGGCAGCCAGCGCAGCGCCAGCCTGTCTTCTGCCGAGGTGACGCAGATCCTCCAGCGGCTGGCAGCGGCCAAGCGGATTCGCGACAGCCAGGGACAGGGCTATGGTGTGGACGAGGCCGCCATCGCGGCGCGCCTGCCGGCGCTCCTGGCCGATGAGCCTGCAGACAAATTCTGGAAATGGTCGATCTGGGCGGCAGGGCCGGGCTATGGCGAACCGAGTCACTATCCGTCCTGGGTGCGGCTCAATTCAGAGGAGGAAGCGGCGGCGGTGTACCGCCTGCTGATGTATCTGCCCGGCATGACCTTGAACGAATACACGCGCATGGTCAACGGAGCGCTCGCCGCCCATCACACCAGCAGCGCTGTGATGACGGCGCTGACCCACCCGTTCATGCCGGCGCTGTTTGAGGGCATGGAAAGCGCCTTGCGAAAAGAGATACTGAACATCGCCGCGCGCGAAAGAGTCACCGCGCCACTCGAAGCGTGGATCAGCGCCTGGCTCGCACGCGCGCCTGCCGAAGTGCCGCAGAACTGGTGCTTTCGCATCGCCGAGCGGCGCATGCATGCGCTCGATTTTGACGGCATGCGCAGCGTGCTGGCGGCGCAGAAACACGCGCCGCTTCACGACCTGTTCGAGGCGGCAGCGCTGGCGGCGGCCGGGCGCTGGGACGAATCGGCCGCCGCATTTGCGGTGGCGTACAAAGCGGTGCAGCAGACCAGCGGGTCGCGGCGCGGTGCCGCGCCGATCGGGTTGACCTGGGTGTATCCGTTGGCGCTGTTGGCGCAGCAAACCCCGGCGGCGCTCACGGCAGCGCGCAAATTCTTTACGGCGGAGTCGGGTTCGCGCAAACCGTCTCCGTATCAAGCGTTTGGCCGCTGGGTGCATGCCGCCGCCGTGCGCATGGGGGACGAAAAGCTCGATGTGGAAGCGTTTTCCGCCACCCGCCACGAGCGCGACCGCATGTTCCGCGATGCGCCGGACGATGCAGCGCACCGGATCTTGCTGGCCGCGTGGCTCGATACCCCTGCAGGCTGGAGCGCAGCCGACGCAACGGCGCTGCTGCGGGCGCTGGCCGAGGAGCGTTTGTTTTGGCTCGCGGCGCTGGTGCATCAGGCAGCGCAGAGGCTCGGGTTGAAGGTCAAGCCGCTGGAGCCGGATCACGGCGTGCCGCCGTTTTTAGGTGCCAAGCGTGAAGTCTGGCGCGATGCACTTGCAGCGATCACGGCATTGGGCGGGCAAGAGCCGGCCGTCAAGAACGCGGCACACGCGCCGGTGACGTTGACCTGGGAAATGGCGCTCGACCAGGCCGGGCGTGTGATGAGCGTCACGCCGTATGAGCGCAGCAGCGGCGTGCGGGGGCCGGGGAAGTTCAGAGAGGTGTCGCTGGCCCGCGTTAAAAAGACCCAGCAACTCGATGCACGCGATGCCGCTGTGGCGCGGGCGATCAGCAACGAGGCCTATTCGCGCGCACTTGACATCGACCCGGTCGCCGCCGCGCAGGCGCTGGTGAATCACCCTGCCGTGTTGATCGCCGGTTATCCCGGACAACTGGTAGAGATCAGCGAAGCGCTGCCGGTGCTCGAAGTACGCCGCCGCGCCGGTGCGCGCGCCAGACTGGACGCCGGCCAGATCGAAAGCACCAACAGCGGTACCGCCAAGACCACTACAGCCAAGGGCGCAAAGCGTGGCAAGGCCGCCGCCAGGATGGCGGCGGACACTGCCGCAGACGTTGCGACCGGCACTGACACTGGCGTCGGCACCAGCACTGCGGCACCAGCCCCCACTGACAGCTTCGTGTTTCACATCGACCCGCCGTTGATCACAGGCGACGACCATGGCGCACCCTACGCGCGCGGCCGCAGCTACGAAGAGTCGTTTGAGCGCTTCAACAGCATTCGCATCATTCGTGACGCGCCCGACCGCGCGCGCCTGATCCGCGTCACCCCGGCGCAGCGACGCGTCGCCGAGTTGATCGCCAAGGACTGGGCGGTGCCGGTCGATGCGAAAGAAGAACTCGACGCCGCGCTGCGCGTGCTGTCCGGCCACTTTCAATTGCACAGCGATGCCGCCGCCGGCGAAGAGGTGCCAGGCGACGCGCGCCTGCGTGCGCAGCTCACGCCGCAAGGCGATGGCCTGCATTTGCGTCTGGTGGTGCTGCCGTTCGGCGCATTTGGCCCGGCAGTGCCGCCGGGGGTCGGGCGCGAGCGCTTAATGACGATGCATGAAGGCTTGAGTCTGACCACCCTGCGCGCGCTCGATGACGAGCGCGCGCATTGGCGCAGCGTCGCCGAGGCGCTGCCGTTTCTCGACGACGGCACCGCGCCTGATGCCGGCTGGATGCTCGACGATCCCGAGCAAGCCCTGCGCGTGGTCGAGGCGCTACCAACACTCGCCGCAGTGGCGGCGCTCGATTGGCCGCGCGGCAAGCCCTTGCGGGTGGTATCGGTCGATAGCGCGGCGCTTGGCGTCAGCGTGTCGTCCGGGCGCGACTGGTTTGCGCTTGACGGCGAAGTGCGGGTCGATCCGGCGCGGGTGCTCAACCTCAAGCATGTACTCGAACTGGCACGCGCCTCGCGCAGCCGCTTTGTCGCCCTCGGCGCAGGCGAATATCTCGCGCTGTCAGAGCGCCTGCGCCGCCAACTGGCCGATCTCGATGCCGCTGGGCGGATCGACAAAGACAGCCTCAAGCTGCCGCTCGCCGCCGCTGCGTGGCTCGAAGAGACGCTCGATGGTGCCACCGTCGCCAGCGACAACGCGTGGAAAAAACGCATCGCCGCCTTGGCCGGCGCCGCCGCGCTGGAGCCGGTTGTAGAGGGCCTGCAAACCGAGTTGCGGGCGTACCAGTACGAGGGCTTTACGTGGATGGCGCGCCTCGCGCACGCCGGCCTAGGCGCTTGTCTGGCCGACGATATGGGCTTGGGCAAAACGATTCAAACCCTGGCGCTGTTGCTCGGCCGGGCGAAAGATGGCCCGGCACTGGTGTTGGCACCGACGTCGGTGTGCGCCAACTGGCTCGCTGAAGTGATCAAATTTGCGCCCGCGCTCAATGCCAGGTTGTATGCCGAGTCAACCACGGATGCGGGCGGCAACGGCGGCAACAGCGGCGGCGGCAACGGCAGCAACAACAACGGCGGCAACGACGCTCACCGTGACAGTGGTCGCGATGCCAGCCGCGCTGCGCTGGTGAAAAACGCCGGCCCGTACGACGTGATCATCGCCTCCTACGCATTGGCGCACGGTGACAACTCGGCGCTCGGCACGCGCGCCTGGGCCACGCTGGTGCTCGACGAAGCACAAGCCCTGAAGAACGCCGCGACCCAGCGCGCCCGCGCCGTGGCGGGGATCGACGCCGGCTTTCGTTTGGCATTGAGCGGCACGCCAGTGGAGAACCGGCTGGCTGACCTCTGGTCGATCATGAACCTGATTAACCCCGGCTTGCTCGGCACGGCGAATCAGTTCAACGAGCGCTTCGCTGGGCCGATTGAAAAACAGCGCGATGCGCCCACCCGGCAGCGGCTGCGCCGTCTGGTGTCGCCGTTTTTGCTCCGCCGCACCAAAGCGCAGGTGCTGCAAGACCTACCGCCGCGCACCGAGATCATTCATCGGGTGGAGCCGTCCGAGCAGGAGCGCACGCTGCTCGAAGCGCTGCGCCAAAGCGCGAAGGAAAAGATCAAGCAAATCGATCTGGACGCCGACAGTGACGGTGGCGGCGGCAAAAACGCCGCGTCGTTTCAAGTGCTCGCCGAGCTCACGCGTCTGCGCCGCGCCGCTTGCGATCCGCGTCTGGTCGCGCCGGAGCTGGGCATCGTCGGGGCGAAGACGCAGGCGTTCGAGACCATCGTGCGCGAGCTGGTGGACGGCCAGCACAAGGCGCTGGTGTTCAGCCAGTTCACCGGCTTTCTCAAACTCTTGGCCGAGCGGCTCGATGGCTGCAACATCAAGTATCAGTATCTTGATGGCTCGACCCCCGCACCCGAGCGCGCCAAGCGCGTGCAGGCGTTTCAGCGCGGCGAGGGCGAAGTGTTTTTGATCAGCCTCAAAGCCGGCGGCTTCGGCCTGAACCTGACGGCGGCTGACTACGTATTGATCGTCGACCCGTGGTGGAACCCGGCCGCTGAAGACCAGGCGATGGGCCGCGCCCACCGCATCGGCCAGCAGCGCCCGGTCACGGTATATCGCCTGGTGACGGCGGGTTCAATCGAAGAACGCATCGTCGAACTGCATCAGGACAAACGCAGTCTGGCAGACGGCATTCTGGAGGGACAGGATGATGCTGCGCCGCTGTCGGCGGCGGTGTTGCGGGAGTTGTTGCTGGATAAAAATTGACCAGCCGGTTGGCTCAAAACCGTTGGTGGAAGCCGGTCTTGCGCCTATTGCCCGCGTAGAATGGCTGGCACCAACGGTTTCATGGCCTCGCACAATGGCATTGGCGACGGCAATCGGCACTGGCGGCCTTGCCGAATCTGATTTACATCGCCAGCAACGACCTTCCCGCATTCGCATCAACCACCGTCAACGCCGTCATATTCACGATCCGCCGCACCGTCGCTGATGGCGTGAGGATATGCACCGGCGCAGCAGCCCCGAGCAAAATCGGCCCGATGGTGACGCCGCCACCGGCTGCGGTTTTCAACAAGTTGTAGCTGATGTTGGCCGACTCCATGCCGGGGAAGACGAGCAGATTGGCTTCGCCTTTCAACGCGCAATCGGAGATCGCGGCCTCGCGCACCTTGGCGTCGAGCGCGGAATCACCGTGCATTTCGCCATCGACTTCGAGCCATGGCGCTTTGTCGCGCAGAATCGCGAGGGTCTCGCGCATCTTCAGCGCCGACGGGCAGTTGTGGGTGCCGAAGTTGGAATGTGACAGCAGCGCGGCTTTTGGCGCGATGCCGAAGCGGCGCATTTCGTCAGCCGCGAGAATCGTGATCTCGGCCAGTTGCGCGGCGGTCGGCTCAAGGTTGACATGGGTATCGACCAAAAACACGGTGCGCCCCGGCAGCATCAGGCCATTCATCGTGGCGTAGACGTTGACGCCGGCGCGGCGGCCGATCACTTGATCGACGTAATGCAAGTGCAGTGCGTGGGTGCCGAAGGTGCCGCAGATCATGCCATCGGCTTCCCCCTTTTTGATCATCATCGCGCCGATCAACGACAGGCGGCGGCGCATTTCGATCTTCGCGTATTGGCGCGTCACGCCCTGGCGCTGCGTCAGTTGCAGATAGGTGGCAACGTAATCGCTAAAGCGTTGGTCGTGCTCCGGGTTGACCAGATCGAAATGCACGCCGGCCTTGATGCGCAGGCCGAATTTTTCGATCCGTTGCTCCAGCACGCCGGGGCGGCCAATGATGATCGGGCGCGCGATGTCTTCGTCCACCAATTGCTGTGCTGCGCGCAGCACCCGCTCGTCCTCGCCTTCGGCCAGCACGACGCGCTTTTTCGCCGCCGCCTTGGCTGCCGTGAAAATCGGCTTCATCAGCAAGCCGGAGTGATAGACAAATTGTTCAAGCTGATTGCGATAGGCGTCGAAGTCGGTGATCGGATGCAGTGCGACGCCGGAGTCCATCGCCGCTTGCGCGACGGCCGGCGCGATCTTGACGATCAGGCGCGGATCAAACGGCCGCGGAATCAGGTACTCGGGGCCGAACGAGAGATTGCCCAAGGTGCCGTAGGCGGCAGTGACGATCTCGCTCTGCTCGGCGCGCGCGAGTTCGGCGATGGCCTTGACGGCAGCGATTTCCATTTCGGCGGTGATGGTGGTGGCCCCCACGTCGAGCGCACCGCGAAAGATGAACGGGAAACAGAGCACGTTGTTGACTTGATTCGGAAAGTCCGAACGCCCGGTACACATCACCGCATCGTCGCGCACCGCATGCACTTCAGCGGGCATGATCTCCGGCGTCGGGTTGGCGAGCGCGAGGATCAACGGCTTGGCTGCCATCTTCTTGACCATCTCGCCTTTAAGTACGCCGCCCGCCGACAGACCCAAGAAAATATCGGCGCCCTCGATCACGTCGGCGAGCTTGCGACCGGGGATGTCCTTGGCGTAGCGCGCCTTGTTGTCATCCATCTCTTCTTTGCGACCGGTGTAGACCACCCCGGCGATGTCGGTGACGATGATGTTGGCCATCGGCAGGCCGAGCTTGACCAGCAAGTCGAGGCAGGAAAGCGCCGCTGCGCCTGCACCCGACACCACCAGTTTTACCTTGCCAATGTCCTTGCCGACGACTTTCAAACCATTGCTGATCGCCGCGCCGACGATGATCGCGGTGCCATGCTGATCGTCGTGGAATACCGGAATCTTCATCCGCTCGCGCAATTTCTTCTCGACGTAAAAACACTCCGGCGCCTTGATGTCTTCGAGGTTGATGCCGCCGAAGGTCGGCTCCAGCGCAGCGATGATCTCGACCAGTTTTTCCGGATCGCGCTCGGCAATTTCGATGTCGAACACGTCAATCCCGGCGAACTTTTTGAACAGCACGGCCTTGCCTTCCATCACCGGCTTGGCGGCGAGCGGGCCGATGGCACCGAGGCCAAGCACGGCGGTGCCGTTGGTGATCACGCCGACCAGATTGCCGCGCGCCGTCAAGTTGCGCGCCTCGGCCGGGTTTTGTTCGATGGCGGTGCAGGCAAACGCCACGCCCGGCGTGTAGGCGAGCGACAAGTCGTATTGGTTGACCAGGCTCTTGATCGGTGCCACCTCGATCTTGCCGGGCTTCGGGTAGCGGTGATAGTCAAGGGCGGCTTGTTTGAGTTCCGTGTTTTCTGGTTGAGCCATGATGAATAGGTTTTGAATCGCGCGGGGCGCGAAGTCTACTCCTGTTTGGCGCGGTTTGGCGCGGGGCATCGTTACAATCTGAGTGATGAATGCGCCCGTTCCATCCTCGCCCGCCACTGCCGCCGCACCGCGCGCCGCCGCGCGCATGACCCAGATCGAATCGTTCTACGCGATGGAGATCATGCGCGAAGCCACCGCGCTCGAAGCCGCCGGCCGTTCGATCATCTACCTCTGCGTTGGCGAGCCGGATTTCGTCGCGCCCGATGCCGTGATGGCCGCAGCCGGCGCCGCCGCGCGGCGCGGCGACACCCACTACACCGTCGCGCTCGGCATCGCGCCGTTGCGCGAAGCGATTGCCAAGTTCTACCTGACGCGGCATGGTTTCGCGCTGCCGCCGGAGCGCGTCGCCGTCACTGCGGGCGCATCGGGCGCGCTGCTGATTTTGTTCGGCACCCTGGTCAATCCCGGTGACGAATGGCTGATGCCCGACCCCACCTACCCGTGCAACCGCCGCTTTGTCTCGTTGTTTGGCGGCACCACGAAATTGATTCCGTGTGGCGCGCAGGAGAACTATCAGCTCACGCCGGAATTAGTGGCGCAGCATTGGGGGCCGAACACGCGCGGTGTGATGCTCGCCTCGCCGTCGAACCCCACCGGCACGACGGTGCCACGCGCCGCGATGCGCGGGATTCTCGATGTCGTGCGTGCGCACGGTGGCGCGCTCGTAGTGGACGAGATTTATCACGGACTGACGTATACGAAAAGTGCGGCATGTGCCGACGCTGCTGCTGCGCCCAGCGCGGGCAGATTCGCCGAAGAACCGACCACCCTCGATCTCGGCGACGACGTATTCGTCATCAACAGCTTCTCCAAATACTTCAGCATGACCGGCTGGCGACTGGGCTGGCTGGTCGCGCCTGAAGCGCACATGAAGCAGATCGAAAAGCTCGCGCAAAACCTCTTCATCTGCCCGCCCACCATTGCGCAACACGCTGCGCTCGAATGCTTCACCCCCGCGTCACTCGCGATCTACGAGCAACGCCGCGCCGAATTCGCCGCGCGCCGCGACTACCTCGTCCCCGTCTTGCGCGAACTCGGCTTCATCATCCCGAACACGCCCGAAGGCGCGTTTTACGTTTACGCCGACGTGTCAAATTTCTCCGACGACAGCTTCCGTTTTTGCAACGAAGTACTGCACGGCGCAGGCGTGGCGATCACGCCCGGCAAGGATTTTGGCGATGTCGATGCGCACAAATATGTGCGGCTGACGTACACCATCGGGAGTGCGCAACTGCGTGAAGTAGTCGCGCGGCTTGGCACGTTTCTGGGCAAAACAGCCAGTCGATAGCGCCGGGATTTACCGACTTGTTTCCTAATCCCTGGGCCGCTGAGAGCCACCTGTTGTTCGAATCACTCGGGTACTTGATTGGGTTTCAAATCTATCTCAAGGCGCGCAGGTCATCAGGCCCGCCCATCACCGCCTTGCAAGCGCTTAGCATTGTCGCGGGTGCTATCACTGGCGCAATGCTTGGTTCCAAGCTCTTGTATATCGCCGAGTACCCCGCTTACGCTCTCGCGGATTTTCCAAATTGGGCGCAATTATCTAGCGGCAAGACAATCGTCGGCGGCCTGCTTGGCGGCGTAGCAGGAGTCGAGACCGCCAAGAAAATTGAAGGCATCAGACACTCAACTGGAGACAGCATAGTGTTCGCAGTGATCGCGGGCATGATGATCGGCCGCGTTGGTTGCTTTCTGGCGGGCCTCAACGACAACACGTACGGCGGCGCTACTTCGCTGCCATGGGGCGTCGATTTTGGGGATGGCATCGCGCGTCACCCGACGCCTCTGTACGAAATTGGCTTCCTGGCGATGGTCTACATCGGCCTGAAAGCCTGGTCCACCAACGGTTTTCGGCAATTTCCCGTGCCGGGCGATCTGTTTAGATTGTTCATGTGCATATATTTGTTGTGGCGATTTGGCATTGATTTCATCAAACCACCTCACACTGCCGTGACGGCATGGGAGACTTCGCATCCGCAAGCGCATTTATATTTTGGTCAGCTAACCAGTCTGCAAATTGCTTGCGTAGCCGGGTTGCTCTACTACGCCAGGGATTTGAAAAGGATCATGACGCGCACCGCACCGGTATAGTCATGCAATACAAACTTGCTCCGTCAAGCCGGCGGTGCGAAGATCAAATAGGGTTCACCCCTTCCGCAACCAGACTGGCCGCAAGTTGGCGGCGCACAAAAAGCATCATGGCAAAAACCCGCCCCTACTTGTTCTACGACACCGCAACGTCGATTTGTCATATCTGCCTGCAGCGGGTTGAAGCAAAGATATTGATCAAGGACGGCAGCGTGTTCATGGACAAGTGGTGCCGCGACCACGGCATGCATCGCGTCCTGGTTGCTGACGACGCGGACTACTACCGCCGCTCGCGCGAGCTGTTCATCAAACCGCCCGAGATGCCACAGCGCTTCAATACGCCGATGAAGCACGGGTGCCCTTACGACTGCGGCATCTGCCCTGATCACATGCAGCACGCTTGCCTTACGCTGGTGGAAGTCACCGACCACTGCAATCTCAGTTGTCCAATTTGTTATGCGGAGAGCGGCCCGCATCGTCCGGGTTTCAAGTCGCTTGAAGCAGTGGAACGAATGCTCGACGCCGCAGTAGCCAATGAGGGCGAGCCGGACGTAGTGCAAATTTCTGGCGGCGAGCCGACCTTGCATCCGCAGTTCTTCGAGATTCTGGATGCCGCGCGCAGCCGGCCGATTCGGCATCTCATGGTCAACACCAACGGGATTCGCATCGCGAAAGATGCAGCGTTTGCAGAACGGCTTGCGAGCTATGCACCTGCGTTCGAGGTGTACTTGCAGTTTGACTCATTGAACGACGATCATTTGATGGTGCTGCGTGGCGCAAAATTGGCGGACATTCGCCTGCAAGCGCTGGAGCGGCTCAACGCCTTGAACCTCTCGACCACTCTGGTGGTAACGGTCAAGAAGAACTTGAACGACGGTGAACTTGGCGGCATCATCGACTTCGCACTGAAGCAGCGGTGCGTGCGGGGGGTCACCTTTCAACCCGTGCAAGCGGCAGGCCGTCTGGAGAATTTTGACCCGGCGCGTGACCGGCTTACGCTCACCGAAGTGCGCAGAAAGATTTACGAGCAGTCAAGTGTGTTCACGGCGGACGACATCATTCCAGTCCCGTGCAATCCCGACTCACTCGCTATGGCCTACGCCCTCAAGCTTGACACCGGTGTCGTGCCACTGAGCCGGTACGTCTCTGCCGAGACCCTCACCAGCGCAGGTCGCAACACCATCGTATTTGAGCGCGACGAAGAGCTAAAGGCGAAAATTGCAGCGGGATTTCGCGATAAATTGTTCCAGACTTTTTCCACGAATCACTCACCGGAATCGCAAGCCTGCTCACTGTCTGATTTGCTCTGCTGCCTCCCGCACATCGAAGCGCCGTCGTTGCAGTACGACAACGTGTTCCGGGTGTTGATCATGGCGTTCATCGATGCGTGGAGCTTCGATGTGCGCGCTGTGAAAAAATCGTGCGTGCATATCGCGCAAGAAGACGGGAAGATGATTCCGTTTGATACCTACAACCTGTTTTATCGCAACAACAAGATCGCGGCGCTAACTAGATCGCAGGTCGTTTCATTCGTGTAAAGGAAAATCACGATGCGCGGATGCTTTTGGGTGGCTTTGATATTGCTGAGCATTCCAATGAGCTTGCTTGCAGCGTGCCTGACGCTAGCGGGGTCAGGTACCGAAAAAGGCTTGGGATTAATGATCGTGGTGGCGCTCGTCGCTGCTGGAGTCTCGCTTGCCTCATCTGACAAAAAATCTGCTGAGAAGTCCGCGAAGTTCGACGCTCTTTCACCCGAAGCCAAGGCTGTATTAAAGAAAGCGGCGAAGAAAGACGCGGAATCACTATTCTTGGCAGGCAGAATGTTTGAGTGTGGAGAACATGGCGTCAGACCTGACAGGGAGGAGGCGCTCAACTGGTACGAACTGGCGAAGGAGCGGGGCCACGCGGAGGCCAAAATTCGTTTTAACGAGATTCTTTCCCGCACTCGCATGATTTGACGGATGAAATAGTTGACGAGTTGTTGCGCTAATTTGGGTGGAAATTGAAAGGATGGCCCGGTGAAAGGTTGCTTAGGTGTTCTGGTGCTGCTGCTGACGTTTCCGCTGGCGTTGCTTGGCGCATGTGCCGGGGGTGGGGGCGGTGCTGGGGTATTGGTACTTTTGTGCGGAGTTGGACTGAGCATTTACCTTTTTATTGAAGCAAATGCCGATAGCAATGACGACTCCGCAGAGATTGCGAGGCGACGGACTTGGCTTGCAGAGATAGCACCAAGAGCAGAAGCGGGAGATATTGACTCGTTGTTCGAGTGCGCCTATTTTTTGGAGACCAGCCCTGTGGGGAATTTTCGCGACTATCCGCGAGCGAAGGAGTACTACCTTCTAGCCGCTAAGCTGGGGCATGAACCATCCAAAGAGCGCCTGTCAAAGGCGGAAAAGCATCGATGGGACGTACTATTTCGCATTGTTCCAAGAAACGAAGTCTGAATCGCTCTGGCGAGTTGGCATGGGTCATGGTCGGCATCGCTTTCAGCGGTTTTCAAAACGAGACCAATACCTTTGCCACTTCCAGAGCAGATTGCGCCGCGTTCGGGTCTGACGACCGCTACTTGGGGCTGCTGGCCGGGCGCCGAAGGGGCCAATTCAAGTTTCACGAAATAATGCGGCTTCGCGACCAAGTGCTTTGATGAAACAAATTGCTGCTAATTGTGTGGAGAGACTTGGATGAAAGGGTGCCTGAGTTTCCTATGTCTACTCTTGGCATTTCCGGTTGCGATTTTCAGCGCATGCGCAGGTGGCGGGCCGGGTGGCTTTACGCTGAGTTTGATCGCGGGAATTGGGATGAGCATCTTTCTGTTTGCAGCGGCCAATGCTGATGCAATGGAGAAAGCGCGCGTACTTGAAGAATCAGTGAAGGCACTGCGAGCCAACGCGGACGCCGGAGATGCTGACGCGCTCTTCGAGTGCGGCACACATTTCGAAAATGGAAGCGGTGGTTTTGTATGTGATCGCACTCTGGCCAAGGACTACTATCAGCGCTCAGCAGGTTTGGGGCAAACCAAAGCGGTTGATCGGCTAAAGCAATTGGAAGAAAATCCCTTGGATATTCTCAATCGACCGAGACGGCGCCTCAAGCGTTCGTAGCTGATGCGCATCGGAATTTGAATCTCACTCCTTGAGTTTGAAATAAATCATGGCCCGCATCGCCGTCGGCGGTTTTCAGCACGAGACCAACACTTTCGCCCCTTCACCAGCCGACTACGCTGCGTTCGAGTCAGGGGGCGGCTGGCCTGGCATCTGCTTCGGAGAAGCGCTTGCACCAACGCTCTCTGGGGCGAACATCCCGGCGGGTGGGGCGTTTGAAGCCTTCATCCGTGCTGGCCACACGACCGTGGGCCTGGCTTGGGCGGCCGCGTCGCCGTCGGATCGCGTGACGCGCGATGCATTCGAGCGCATCACCGGCGAGATCATCACGCGTCTGAAAAAAGCGCTGCCGGTCGATGCTGTGTACCTCGACTTGCATGGCGCGATGGTGGCCGAAGAACACGACGATGGCGAGGGCGAGTTGCTGGCGCGAGTACGCGCGGTGGTGGGTGAAAAGGTGCCCATCGTCATCAGTCTCGATCTGCACGCCAACGTGACGCGGCGCATGTTTGCCCTCGCCGATGGCATGGTGATCTACCGCACTTATCCGCACATCGACATGGCCGAGACCGGTGCGCGCGCCGCCGAGTTGCTCGCGCGCATGCTCGAATCGGGTCGTCGTCCTGCCAAGCAATTTCACACCTTCGATTACCTCACCGGCATTCCCTCGCAATGCACTTTCATCGAGCCGTGCCAGAGCATTTACGCGCTACTCGATGCGCTGGAAAAAAAGCACGGCGTGTCGCTCTCATTCGCGCCGGGTTTTCCGATGGCGGACTTTGCCGAGTGCGGCATGTCGATCTGCGGTTACGGCAACGACGCTGCGGCGCTGAACCGCGCGGTGACCGAATTGCGTGTGCGCATCGAGGAAGCCGAGAAAGAATTCGCGCAGGAACTGTTCTCACCCGCTGACGCGATCCGTCGCGCGATGCACACCGGCACCATCGGCCTGCCCACCGTGCTGGCCGACACCCAGGACAACCCCGGCGCAGGCGGCAACGGCGACACCACCGGCCTGTTGCACGCGATGCTGGCGATCAAACCGCCGGACACCGTGTTCGGCATGATCATCGACCCGCATGCCGCCAAATTTGCGCATGAGGTGAGTCTGAACAACACGACTGAGTTTTCTATCGGCGCGATCTCGGGTGTGAAAGGCATCCTGCCGGTGCGCGCACGCTTCAAGGTCGAGGCATTGGGTGATGGATTTTTCACCGGCACCGGGCCGTTTTATCGCGGCTTCAAGATGCACATGGGGCCGATGGCGGCGCTGCGCAGCGTCGATGCGCCGGGCGTGCGCGTGGTGCTCGCCACCACCAAGTGCCAGACGGCCGATCAGGAAATGTTTCGTCACGTCGGCATTGAACCGAAGCAACAGCGCATCGTCGCGGTGAAAAGCTCGGTGCATTTCCGCGCTGATTTTCAGCCGATTGCGAAAGAGGTGCTGGTAGTGAAAGCGCCGGGGCCGGCGTTGGCTGATCCGGTTGAGTTCGTTTGGAAGAAGATACGCAAGGGCATTCGTCTCAGGCCGCATGGTCCGGTGTTTGCGTAACGAAATCAACTGAAGGCATTGTCATGATCCAACGCTTCCTCATCGCCCTGATCAAACACGAAACCAACACGTTCTCGCCGATCCCGACGCCGCTGGAAAAGTTCGGCCACGGTCAAGGGCCGGCGTTTGGCCGCGACGCTCGCATGCGCTTCGAAGGCACGGCGACGCCGATGGCGGCCTTCATCGACATCGCCGTGCGTGAAGGCGCGGAAATCATCACGCCAGTCGCGGCAGAGTCGTGGCCGTCGGCGGCCTGCTCACGCGCCACCTTCGAGCAACTGGTGCAGCCGCTCGAAGAGGCGCTGCGCGACGCCAAACGCAACGGCGGTTGCGACGCGATTTTTCTCGACCTGCATGGCGCGATGGTGGTGCAAGACAACCCGGATGCCGAGGGAGAAATCCTTGTGCGTCTGCGCAAGATCGACGCGACGGTGCCGATTGCCATCACCTTCGACTATCACACCAATTTGTCGCCCGAGACGGTGCAATGCGCCACCGTGATCACTGGCTACAAGACCTACCCGCACGTGGACATGTACGAAGTGGGCAAGCTGGCCGGCGAGATTTTGGTGAACGCCTTGAAGGGCCGCGTCAAGCCGGTGATGAAGTGGGGCTGGCTGCCGATTGTGCCGTCGATCATGCGCCACGCACCGGAGGATGGGCCGTCGGGCGACATCCTTGCGCTGGCGCGGCGCGCCGAGACCAATGGCGATGTGCTGGCCGCCACGCTGCTGCCCGCGTTCGCCCATGCCGATACGCCTTACACCGGCGTCTCGGTGGTGGTGGTGGGCGATGCGATGAAACCCGATGGCGAGAAGAAGGCCGCACGGCTGTGTGAAGACATGCTCGCCATCGCGCGTGAGCAAAAGCGCGCCTGGGCTTATGAGCGCACGACGTTGGCGGAGAGCGTCGCGCGAGCCCGCGTGCTGGGCAACGACAACCCGGCATCCGGCGACAACGGGCCGGTGCTGTTGATCGACCATTGCGACAACTGTGGCTCGGGCGGCACGCAAGATGTGATGATGGTGGTGGAAGAAATTTTGAAGCAGGGTTTGGATGATGTAGCGATTGCGCCGATCCGCGACCCCGATGCGGTGCAAAAAATGATCGAAGCCGGCGTCGGCAACAACGTCACCCTGCAACTGGGCGGCAAGACTGACATGCCGTCGGTCGGCCTCCACGGCAAGCCGCTCACCATCAGCGGCAAAGTCAAGACCATCACCGATGGCGAGATCACCTTCACCGGGCCGATGTATACCGGTCTCAAATCGCATCTCGGCCCGACTGCCGTGCTTGAAGTCGCCGGCACGCGCGGCCACACCGAGATCGTCGTCACCAGCTTGCATCACGAGCCGTTTGATCTGGTGATCTTTCGTCACTGCGGCATCGAGCCATCGAAGAAGCGCTTCATCATGCTCAAAAGCCGGATTCACTATCGCGCTGGGTTCAAGCCGATTGCGTCGCACATCGTTGAGTGTCAGGGTGAGGGCGTGACGACCGCCGATCTGTCGGCGTATCGCTACCAACACGTGAAGGCGGATTTGCTGCTGGCGTGAGGGCTGCAATTTCCGCCATAATCCGCGTCCCATGCAAGATTCCTACAACCTCTTAATCGACATCGGCAACACCTTCGTCAAGTGGGGCCGCTATCGCATCCCCGGCGCGACCGGCAGCGCCACCCCAGCGGCAACACCCGCCCCGGCACGCGGCTGGGCGCACGAAAACTGCATCGAATTCGGCACCACCCTGCTCGACGAAATACCCTCACTGGTCGGCACCTTCCGCCGCTCACCCGCGCCGCGCCACACGGTCGTCTCCAACGTGGCCGGCACCAAAGTGCGCAACACCTTAATGCACGTGCTGGAGATTTGGCCCGATGCACTGCCCGCTTTTTGGCTGTCGTCGCAGGGAGAGCAATGCGGCATCAGCAACGGCTATCGCAACCCGGCGCAGCTCGGCACCGACCGCTGGGCCGCGCTGATCGGCGCGCGTGTACTGCTGCCGGATCAACCGGCGCTGGTGGTGGTGTGCGGCACTGCGACGACGATTGATTTGATTTCGCCCGAAGGCAAGTTTCTCGGTGGCAACATCATGCCCGGCGTCGGTTTGATGTTGCGCTCACTGCACACCAACACCGCCGCGCTGCCCGACGCCGATGGCGACTACGTTGATCACCCAAGCCAAACGGTCGATGCGATTGTCTCCGGCTGCCATCACGCGCAGGCCGGTGCCATCGAGCGCTTGTACCGCCGCCACCGCGCCGAGTATCACGACCTGATGTGCATCATCTCGGGCGGCTCGGGGCGCGCGCTGGTGCCGCGTCTGACCATCCCGCATCGGGCGCATGACAATCTGGTGCTCGAAGGGCTGTACCGCATCAGCCAGACGCTAACCTGACAGTCGGCAACGAAACCCGGCAACGAAACCAAATCATGCGCGCGCTATTTTTCTTCCTGGTGTTGGCGAATGCGGGCTTTTTCGCCTGGCATAGCGGCTATCTCGGCAATCACGATGCGCCCAAAGGCGAAGGCGAGCGCCTGACGCAGCAGTTCCAAGCCGACAAGATTCGCATCCTCACGCCGGAAGAGACAAAGAAGCTGGCCGATGCTGCCAAGCTGCGGTCCCTCGCCTGCTTTGAGTGGGGCACCTTTCCGACGGCAGAAGCTGACAAGGCTGGCGAGGCGCTGGCCGCGCTCAATTTGGGCGCGCGCCTGACCACCCGTAAGGTCGAAGAGACGGCCGGCTGGTGGGTGTTCATGCCGCCCCAGGGCAACAAGGCGAATGCCGACAAAAAAGTGGATGAGTTGAAACGCCTCAACGTCACCGACTTGTTCATCGTGCAAGACGACGGGCCGAACAAGTTTGCGATTTCACTCGGCGTGTTTCGCACCGAGGACGCGGCGAAAAATTATTTGACCGGCCTCGGCACCAAGGGCGTGAAAACCGCCCAAGCGGGCGAGCGCGAGACCAAAGTGTCGAAGACGATATTTCGTTTCAACACACTCGACGAAGCAGCCAACGCCAAGTTCGACGCGATCAAAAAAGATTTCCCCGGTCACGATACGCGTGAGTGCGCAGCGGATGACAAACTGGCTGACGAGAAAAAGCCGGACGAAAAAAAGGCCGACTCGAAAAAGTAGCCGGCCTTTCGCCAGAATAGTGCCCGGCTGAAGAATGGCTCCAGGAGCCAGTTTCAGCCGTTTTACCTCTGAGGCGCTTGGGTCTTGCCTTACTCCTGCTTCGGCGCGCCGGACGACGCGCCTGACGATCCACTGGCCGCCTTGACGCGGCTATAGATCACCAACAGGATGATCGCGCCAATCACCGAAGCGATGAACCCGCCCGCCTCGCCATGCTTGTACCAGCCGACAAAATGGCCGATCAAGCTCGCCAGTGCAGAGCCAGCGACACCCAGAATCGCGGTCATCCAAAAGCCCAGCTTGTCGTCGCCCGGATGCAGCATGCGCGCGATCAAGCCCGCGATGAAGCCGATGATGATGGTGCCGATGATTCCCATGATGCTCATGATTTTTCCTCTGTTGTTGTGTCGTGATGATTTGTGCTGATTTGTACTAATTCGTGCTTGGGGCCCGTGCAGACGCCGCTACTTCAAGGTACCTCACCACGAACCTTCTTCAAGGTCGCCGTGGTGGAGCGTTCAAACAAAAACGGGATGGAGTGTACGCTGCCGCCCCAGCTCTGCACTTCGGGCGCGCCGACGATCTTGTCGGGCGTCCAATCGCCACCTTTGACCAGTACCGTAGGGCGCGCCGCGAGAATCGCGTTCAAGGGCGTGTCCTCGGTAAAGCACACCACCAGGCTCACACACTCGAGCGCCGCCAGCACCGCCATGCGGTCTTGCTCGTGATTGATCGGGCGGTCGTCTCCTTTGCCCAGGCGTTTGACCGACGCGTCGCTGTTGACGCCGACGATGAGAGCCATGCCCAGCGCGCGCGCCTGCGCGAGATAAGTCACATGGCCGCGATGCAGAATGTCGAACACGCCATTGGTGAACACCAGCGGGTGCGGCAGCAACGCGGCGCGCTCGGCCAATTGCGCGATGCTGCAAAGCTTGGACTCGAACGCCGGTGCCACAGATGAAGGTGCCACGGTTGGGGGTGCCGCAGTTGGGGGTGCCACGTGCACGGCCCCGACTATGCTTTCCAGTGCGGCGGCACGGTCTTGTCGAAATACGGCAGCGCCTCAATCCGCTGCATCCACGCCGCAATCTTCGCCGGGCGCGACGCCACCATCGCCAGATCGGGCTTCTTCAAATCGCAGCGCGCCAGCGTCGCCACCATCGGGTAGAGCGCGTAATCCGCAGCGGTGATCACCCCGCCCGCAAGGTAGTCGCCGCGCATCTGCGTCACGATGTAAGCCAACTCGTCCAGCACCGCCTTACGCGCCTCGGCAATGCGCTCTTCTTTCCATTGATCCTTCGGCGTCCACAGCACCCAGCCGGTCAGTTTCGACAGCGCGGCACCAAAGTTATCGTCAATCTCTGCGATCCAGCGCCGCACTTGCGAGCGCTCGCGCGTCGAGCCTGGGAACAGTCGCGGCGTGGCGGGAAATTGTTCTTCAAGATACTCAACAATCGCGTTCGATTCGCCCAGCGCAAAATCGCCATCAACGATCAGCGGCACCTGGCCGCGCGGATTTTTTTCGAGGTACGACGGCGTTTTCAAATCACCTGCCGAAAACGACATCAGCTTGAATTCGTAGGCGATTTTTTTATGTTCGAGCGCGAACCAAACGCGCCATGCGGGAGCAGAACCAGAGCCGTAGTAGAAGGTGATCACGTGAGCATTAAATGAGAGTCGGCTGAGGAATCAGCGAAGCGCCGATTTTATCCCCGGCGCGCTGCGCCAGCGCGCGCGTCAGCTCCTTGCGGTAACGGTTGAGTTCCTGCACCGATTCAAAGGTGCGCTCGAACAGGATCGATGCGTTGTGCAAAATCCGCTCGACCACTTTGTTCTCCCAGTCGCGGTCGAAATTAATTTGCCGATCCAGCCAGCGCTCCAGCCATGCCGGGTCGGGCAATTTCGACTGGATCGTATCGTTGGGAAACAGCGCCTGATTGACATGCAGATTGGTTGGGTGCAGCGCCTGCGCGGTGCGATTCGCCGACGCCATCAACACGCCGACCTTGGCAAACGCCGCGCGCGCCTGGTCGCCCACATTGCCGATGGCGCGCTTCATATATTGCAAATACGCGCCGCCGTGGCGCGCTTCGTCGCGCGAGATCAAGCCGTAGATATGTTTGATTACCGGCTCGGTGTGCCAGTCGGCGGCACGGCGGTACCAGTGATGCAGGCGAATCTCGCCGCAAAAATGCAGCATCAGGGTTTCCAGCGCCGGTGCCGGATCAAACGGAAACCGTACCGCGTGCAGCTCGGCTTCGGTCGGCACCAGGTCAGGGCGAAAGCGCCGCAAATATTCGATCAACACCAGCGAATGCTTTTGCTCTTCGAAAAACCAGACGCTCATGAAGGCGCAGAAATCGCTGTCGTGCTGGTTGTCGCGCAAAAACATTTCGGTGGCCGGCAGCGCGGCCCACTCAGTGATGGCGTTCATCTTGATCGTCTGCGCCTGCTCCTCGGTGAGATGAACAGAGTCGAACTGCGCCCACGGCACGTCGGTCTCCATGTTCCAGCGCACTGCTTCAAACGATTTGAATAATTCCGGGTACAGCATAGTGATCTCCTGCGATGTTTCAAACCCGCGCTTAGAGTGCATCGAGCGCGGCCAGCTTTTGGGCTGCGTCATGGCGGATTGCGCTCCGTTCCGCCGCGGTCAAGCGTGAAAGGTTGCTTACCATCAACACGGTGCGCATGTTGCCGGCCAGCGCAGTTTCGTGCCGGTCAAGAAAATTCCAATACAACACCGTTACCGGACAAGCGTCTTTGCCATGGCGCAGCTCAGGCCGGTAGGCGCAACCCGCACAATAGTTGCTCATCCGCTTGATATACGCACCGGATGCCACATACGGTTTCGATGTGAAGCGCCCGCCGTTGGCATACAGGGCCATGCCGGTGGTGTTCGGCAGCTCCACCCACTCGACGGCGTCGACGTACACCGCGCGGTACCAGGCGCTGACCTGCTTCGGTTCGACTTCGGCGAGCAAGGCAAAGTTGCCGGTCACCATCAGGCGCTGAATGTGATGGGCGTAGCCAAACTTCATGGTCTGGCCGATGGTCTGGCGCATGCAGTTCATCTGCGTCTTGCCGCTCCAGTACCAGGCCGGCAGCGCGCGCTCGTGCCGATAGTGATTCGCTTCCGCCAGGCCCGGCATGTCGAGCCAATAGACGCCGCGAATGAACTCGCGCCAGCCGAGAATCTGCCGCACAAAACCTTCTACGCCGGGGAGCGGTAACTGCTGTTTGCGGTAGGCGGTGAGCACCGCATCGAGTACTTCACGCGGGTTTAAAAGCTTCAAGTTCAGGCTCGTCGAGAGCAGCGCGTGCCAGCCGAATGGCGTGTCGGTCCACATCGCGTCCTGATATGGGCCAAAGCCCGGAAGTCGTTGTGCCACAAAGGTCTTCAAGGCAGTGAGCGCCTGTTCTCGGGTCACTGGCCAGGCAAACGCGGCGAGTTCGCCGGGGTGTCCGGCAAAGTGTTTTTCAACGTCGGCAAAGACGCCTTGGGTGATCGCATCCGGCGCGAAGTGGGCTGGCGGCGGGATGCCGCCCGGCCCGGTTTTCGGAAAGCCTTTGCGGTTTTGTTTGTCGAAATTCCAGGTGCCGCCCTCAGGCTCCGCGCCTTCCATCAAGATGCCGCTGCGTTTGCGCATGTGGCGATAGAACATTTCCATCAACAGCGATTTCTTCGTACCCGCCCAGGCGCGAAACTCGTCAGTCGAGATCAGGAAATGGGTGTCGGCGCGCACTTCAAGCGGCACCCGCGCCGCTGCACAGGCATCCTGCACCCCGGCCAGCACGCGCAACTCACCCGGCTCGCAGACGATCACGCGCTCCGGGCGCTCCACCTTGAGCACGTCTGTCAGTACCGCAAACAAACTGCGCCCGCCGCTGGCTGCGAGATCGGAGTAGATGACCCGCCAGCCTTGCTCTTGCAACCAGCCGTGGTGATGGCGCATCGCCGACAAAAACAAGGCGATGCGCGCCTTGTGGCTCCACACGTGCGCACCCTCGGCGGCGGCCTCGATCATCAACACCGCATCACGCGCCGGGTCAAAGCCGGTGAACGCCGCGTTCGACTGGTCGAGTTGATCACCGAGCACCAGCACCAAATGGCGGGCCGCGATGGTGGTTGCGGTGAGTGCGGTCGCCGGGCTGGCGCCTGGTTTAGCAGGACGCATCGGTGTGCTCGATCAAGCGTCCAGCCGCTGCGCGCGCCACTGCGTGAGCATGGTGCGAATCGAGTCGAGCGCGTTCAATACGGCGACGCCGTCCGGCACCCGGCGCAGCGCCGCCGCAGCAGCGCCGCCGGCCCAGAGCGCGGTGTGCGGTGGCAGGGCGGCACGCAGTTCGTCAAGCCCATCGCGCACCATGTTCACTGGGTAGGCCGCGCTGAACGACAGGGCGACCACATCGGCGCGCTGCGACGCCGCCGCGCGCACGATGTCGGCCACCGGCGTCTCGACGCCGAGCGAGACGCAATACGCGCCTTCGAGCGTCAGCAGCGCTTCGGCCATCAACAAGCCGAGGCCATGCTCTTCGAGCGGCAAGGTAGTGAGCAACACGCGCGGCGAGCCGGTGTCGCGTGGCACCGTCGCAATCGCGCTACGCAACACGCCTTGCAAGGCCTCGGTGTACAGATGCTCTTGAAACACCTCGAGCTCGCCGTTGATCCAGGCCTCGCCGACCAGCGCGTTCAGCGGTGCCACCAGCGCGGTCACAAAATGCGCGAGGCCATGTTTGAGCACCGCCTGCCCCATCGCGCGGCGCAGTTCGTCGATCCGGTGCGTCCGGATCAGCGCCACCATTTCAACGAGTTCCGGCGGCGGCAGTTGCGGGCCGGCTGCGGGCGCGGCCGCACGCTTGGCCCCGGCGACTGCCAGTTGCGGCGCGCGCCCCAACTGCATCAGCTCATCGAGGCTGTGATGGATGATCTTGCCGGGCCGCAGACCGCGATCCATCAGGCGCTTGACGGCGCGCAGTTTGTCGACCTGATCAGCCGGGTAGAGGCGCTCGCCAAACGCGTCGCGTGAGGGCTGCGGAAAGTTGTATCGCCGCTCCCACACGCGCAGGGTGTCTTTCGACAGCCCCGTGTCGCGCTCCACGGCGCCGATGGCAACGCTGGCGTTCATCGGGCAGGGCGGGCGACGGGCCGGTAAACCGGAGCACGAAAATGCATTTGGGATGTCCGCTAGTGGAAAAGATAGAAAAACTGTCTACGTCAATTATTTGACATTTACGGAATATTGTGGAATTATCGCGAAAATATTCTATTTTGTCTAGGACAAATAAGTCTCTTTCAGGTTTGTCCAAATACGCACCAAAACGCCGCATTGGTTTTTATATTTTGCATCAACGCCCCAGAACAGCCGCCAAGATCTGGTGTCAACTGAGGTGGACCAATGCGGCACGCGTTTAAGTCACGGGGATCAAGAAGCAGGCCGGCGACCCTCCTCCCCCTCCTCTCCGGTTTGCTTCTCCCCGTGACTTATCCCTCCAGATTTCTTCTCAGCCACATCCAGCTTGCGCGCGCTGCCGTATGACCAGTTGTCGCCGCCGGCGTATCCCTCTTTTGCTGAATCAATGAACATCGCCATCGTTGGCAGTGGCATCGCCGGTCTCTCCTGTGCGCATGCATTGAGCCAACGCGGGTGGCATCAGGTTTCGCTGTTCGAGGCCGCAGCGACGCTGGGCGGCCACACCAACACGGTTGACGTCACGCTCGATGGCGTCACCCACCCGGTCGATACCGGGTTTCTGGTGTTTAACCAGCGGACCTATCCGAATCTGATTCGTTTGTTTGCAGACCTCGACGTGCCGACGACAGCGAGCGAGATGTCGTTCTCGGTCAGCCTCGCGGGCGAGCTTGAATGGGCGGGTACCAGTCTCGGGTCGCTGTTTGCGCAGCCAGGCAATGTTTTAAAACCGCGCTTCTGGGCGATGCTGCGCGACATCTTGCGGTTTAACCGTGCCGCCACGGCATCTGCTGCTGCCCAATCTGCTGTTAGCCAAGGCACGCTTTCCCTCGGCGCATGGCTCGAACAAGGCCGCTATAGCAGCGCATTTCGCGATTGGTACCTACTGCCGATGGCGGGGGCGATCTGGTCGTGCCCAACCCAGACCATGCTCGATTACCCGTTCGCCACCTTCGCGCGGTTTTGCCACAACCACGGCCTGTTGCAGGTGCGCAATCGTCCGCCGTGGTTTACGGTGAAGGGAGGTGGGCGCGAGTATGTGCGGCGCATCGCAGCCGGTCTGCGCGACGTGCGCGTCAATGCGCCGGTCGAGGCGGTAGAACGCCAGGCGGCGGGTGGCGTGGCGGTGCGCAGCAACGGGCATACCGAACACTTTGATCAGGTAGTGCTGGCCTGTCATTCGGATCAGGCGCTAACGATGCTCGCCGATGCAAGCGCAGCGGAGCGGGCGGTGCTCGGCGCGATCCGGTATCAGCCCAACATGGCTTATTTGCACACCGACATCGCGCTGTTACCGCGAAGGCGCGCTGCTTGGGCCGCATGGAATTATTTGTCTACCGCCACAGACACCCTTGGCGCGCGCCCAGTTGCCGTGAGTTACCTCATTAACAAGTTGCAGCCGCTGCCGTTCCAGACGCCGGTGATGGTCACGCTGAACCCGTTTACGCCGCCCGACCCGGCGCGGGTGATTGCCAAATTTGACTACGCGCATCCGGTGTTTGATGCCGCCGCGATTGTCGCGCAGGGCCGGCTCGACGCGATTCAAGGCAACAGCGGCGTCTGGTTTGCTGGTGCCTGGACCGGCTACGGCTTTCATGAAGATGGCCTCAAGTCAGGACTCGCGGTGGCCGAGCGGCTCAACCGCCGTGATGTTGCGCGTGGCGTCGTCACGCTCACCGCACCAGCCGCATCACCAGCAGCCGCCGAACCGCAGCGCCAAGCCGCATGAAACGCTGGCTTTACTTCGGTGAAGTGCTGCACCGGCGCGTCAAACCGGTGGCGAATGCGTTTCGCTATCGCGTGTTCTTTCTCAAGTTTCCGCTGCACCGGGTTGCCGAGTTGTCGTGCGGTTTGTTCTCGGTCAATCGCTTCAACCTGTTGTCATTTCATTTCGCCGATCATGGCGATGGCGGCGATCCGCAGCGCTGGATTCGCACGTTGCTGGCGCAAGAAGGGGTCAAGGATGCCGATGGCGAGATTTGGTTGCAGGCATTTCCGCGGGTGTTGGGCTATGTGTTTAACCCGGTGAGTTTTTGGTATTGCCATCGCGCCGATGGCGCGTTGCGTGCGGTAGTGGCTGAGGTCAGCAATACGTTTGGTGAGCGGCATTGCTATTTGCTCGAATCGCGCGAGCTTGACGCAGCGGGAGCGGCAGCGCCGCGAGCGTCGCTGCCCCCGATCAAGCCTGGGCAGTTGCTCACCGCGCGCAAGGTCTTTCACGTCTCGCCGTTCTGCGCCATCGAGGGCGGCTACCGCTTTCGCTTTATCGAGAGCGATGCACGCTCCGGCGCACACACCGTAGCGCGGATCGATTATCACGATGCCACTGGCGATTTGTTGCACACCAGCGTCAGCGGCAGCGCCCGCGAGCTCACCAGCGGCGCGTTGCTGGGCGCGTTTTTCAGCCGCCCGATGATGACCTTCGGCGTCGTCGCGCGGATTCACTGGCAGGCGCTGCGCCTGTTTGTGAAGGGCGTGCGGTTTTATCGCAAGCCGGCGCCACCCGCCGAATTCGTAACGCGCTGAATGTCCTTTGCACACTCGATGATTTTTTCTGATCCGACTGACCGCCTCATCATGACTACCCAATCGATCACTCCGCCGCTGCCTGCGCGAGCGCCTTACGCCACCCGCATGCTGTTCGGCTTTTTGCACCGCCTTGAAGGTGGCACGCTCATCGTGTGCGGGCCGGATGGTTTTGAAGAGACCTTCGGCGAAGGCCATAACAACCCAGCCGTGCGCATCCGGCTGAATGACTGGGATGTCCTCAAGGCCTGCATGAACAGCGGCGACATCGGTTTCGCCGAAACCTATATGCAGGGCCGCTGGCAGTGCGATGACATTGCCGGATTGATCAACCTGTTTTGCCGCAATCGCACCGCCATGGAGCAGGCGGTCTACGGCTCGTGGCTGGGCAGCTTGCTCTATCGCATCAAGCATTTTTTCAACGCCAATACGAAGAGCGGCGCAAAGAAAAATATCGAAGCGCATTACGACTTGGGGAATGATTTTTACCGGCTCTGGCTCGACCCGTCGATGACCTATTCGAGCGCGTTGTTCGGCGGTGATTTCACGCTGACCACCGAGGCCGCGCAGACCGAAAAATACCGCCGCATCTTGCGTACGCTCGAGCGCGGCGGCCGGCTCAAACGTGGCCAGCACATTCTCGAAATCGGCTGCGGCTGGGGTGGCTTTGCCGAAACCGCGATCCGCGAATTTGGCGTGCGCGTCACCGGCCTGACGCTCTCGCACGAACAACTCACCTACGCCAACACCCGCTTGCGCAAGGCGGGCTTGTCCGACCTTGCCGACTTGCGCCTGACCGACTATCGCGACCTCAGTGGGCAGTTCGATCACGTCGTCTCGATTGAAATGTTCGAGGCCGTCGGCGAGGCGTACTGGGACACTTACTTCGCCGCGATCAAGCGCAATCTCAAACCCGGCGGGCGCGTGGTGATTCAGTCGATCACGATTGATGAAGCGTTGTTTGCGCGCTATCGCGTTGGCACTGACTTCATTCAACAATATATTTTCCCCGGCGGCATGCTGCCTTCACCGGCAGAGTTTTGCGCCCGTGCCGCGCGCGCTGGTTTGCTGGCGACCGAGGCCGTGCGCTTCGGGCCTGACTATGCCGAGACCTTGCGGCGCTGGCGCGCGCAATTCATGGGCGTATTGCCGCAGGTGCAGGCGTTGAATCAGGCGTCGAGTCAAACGTTGAAGCCCGCATCGAAATTCGACACGCGCTTCATTCGACTATGGGAGTTTTACCTGGCGTATTGCGAAGGCGCGTTCGATGCTGGCTCAACCGATGTGATTCAGTTTGAGCTCGGTCATGCGTAAGGTCATCGCCATGCGGAACGCCGCCGCCATGCGGAACGCCGCCGCATTGATTGCGTTGATCGGATTGATCATCCCTGCACTGCTGCTGACGCCGTCATTGGCGCGGGCGAGCGAAGCGCCACCGCACATTCGCGCCAACATTCCCGACGCGACCCTGGTCGGTACCGGCCGCTTTACCTGGTTCGCGTTTCATGTCTACGACGGCACGCTTTACGCGCCGGCCAGCAAGTACGCCGCCGGGCGGCCGTTTGCTCTAGAGCTCGCCTATGCGCGCAGCTTGAAGGGCGCGGACATCGCCAAGCGCAGCATTGACGAGATCGCCCGGCTGGGGATCGGCAGCGACGCCGAGCGCGCCGAGTGGCTGGTGGCGCTGACGACACTGTTCCCCGATGTGCGGGAGAACGACCGCTTGACCGGCGTTGCACTGGGCGCGCGTGCGCCGTTTTACTTCAACGGCAAACCGGCCGGCGAGATCAGTGATGCCAAGCTGGTGCAGGCGTTCTTCGCGATCTGGCTCGACGAGCGCACCACCGCGCCGGGCTTCCGCCGCAAGCTGCTCGGCCTTGATCCGTGATGGCGCAGTGGCTGGAGCGGTGATGATTGACAGTAATGATTGATCCCGTGCTGATTGCTCGAACCACGGCAGCGCCATGAGTACTCTCACGCGCCGTCAAATCGCAGGCTACGGCGCACTCGGCCTGCCGCTGGCGTTTGCCGCGCTGCCGGTGTATGTCTACGCGCCAAAGTTTTACGCGGGCCTCGGCTTGTCGCTCGCCGCGTCGGGCGCGGTGTTGCTGGCGGCGAGACTGGCGGATGCGTTTATTGACCCGTGGCTGGGCGCGTGGTCGGATCGAGTCGAAAATCGCAAACGCTTCATCGCGCTGTTTCTCGTGCCGCTAGGCATTGGCATGTTCGGGCTGTTTCATCCACCGGCTGGCGGCACCGGCTGGTTGACGCTCTGGCTCGCGGTGTTTCTCGCGCTGGTCTATCTCGGTTTCTCGGCGGCGAACATCGCGTACCAGGCCTGGGGCGCGCGCATCGCGGTCAATGCGCATGAGCGCACCGTGGTGAGCGCCGCGCGTGAGGGCTTGGGCTTGGCTGGCGTGGTGCTGGCGTCGCTGTTGCCGCAGTGGTTGGCACCACGGCT
>JAYVSR010000023.1:0-5703 GCA_043775155.1 Burkholderiales bacterium
CGTTTGAATCCACCACCATTCATGGAGATGTGCATGACCGATACCATCCGCAGAAAATTCCTCACCGGCGGCGCTGCCGCCACCGGTGCCGCCGCCGCGACGCTGGGCTTTCCGGCGATTGCGCAATCATTACCGAACATCAAATGGCGACTCGCGTCGAGCTACCCGAAATCGCTCGATACCGTGTTTGGCGGTGCCGAGCTGCTGGCCAAGCGGGTGTTGGCGCTGACTGGCGGCAAGTTCGACATTCAGGTGTTTGCGGCAGGCGAGATCGTGCCGGGTCTGCAAGTGGCCGACGCGGTGCAAAACGGCACGGTCGATTGCGGCCACACCAACAGCTACTACTACATCGGCAAGAACAAGGCGTTCGCGTTCGAGACCACGGTGCCGTTCGGCATCAACCAGCGCCAGCAAAACGCCTGGATGTATTACGGCGGCGGCAAGGAGCTGGTCGGCGACTTTCTCAAGGACTACAACATCGTCTCGTTCCCCGGCGGCAATACCGGCACCCAGATGGGCGGCTGGTTCCGCAAAGAGATCAAGTCATTGGCCGAAGTGAAGGGCCTGAAAATCCGCATCGCCGGTTTGGGCGGCGAAGTGTTCTTGCGCTTGGGCGCGGTGCCACAGCAGATTGCCGGCGGCGACATTTACCCGGCGCTCGAAAAAGGCACGATTGACGCCGCCGAGTGGGTCGGCCCATACGATGACGAGAAGCTCGGTTTCTACAAAGTCGCCAAGCATTACTACACCCCAGGCTGGTGGGAGCCGAGCTCGGCATATTCTTTCTACGTCGGCAAAGCGCAGTGGGACAAGCTGCCGAAGGAGTACCAGGCTGCGTTTGAGACTGCCGCTTACGCGGTCAATTCGGACATGATGGCGGAGTACGACGCGAAGAATCCGTCGGCACTCAAGCGCCTGATCGCCAACGGCGTGAAGCTGCATGCGTTTCCGAATGACTTCATGAAGGCGGCGCAGGACGCGGCGTTTGGCATGTACGACGAGGAAGCGGCAAAGAATCCGGCGTTCAAGAAAATTTATCTGTCGTGGTTGAAGTTTCGCGATGACCAACTGCAATGGCATCGTATCGCCGAGCACACGATGGCGAGTTTTTCGTTTAGCAATAAAGCGACGATCAAGACCACCGGTTGAAGCGCGTTAGGGCGCGGGAAGGTCGCTAACGCCGCGCTCATGCGCGGCGTTTTTTACTGCTGCCAGGCGTCCGCAACACTGCGCAACTGAAACTTGCCATCGTCGCGAAACAGCCAGGACTCGGAATACTCCAGCCGGCCGCCACGCAGCATGCCGACCGGTGGGCGCGGATAGGGTACGCCGTTGCGCACGCTGTCGTGCGCGCTGCGTATCGTCTCTACATCGCCGTTGTCACGCAAGGTGCGCAAGCCGGCCACGTTGCCCGCAGCATCGAGCGTAACGCTGAGCACGACAACTGAGCGCAAAAGCGCTTGCGGCTTGCCATCGTAGACTTGTGCAGCGGAGGTTTGATAGATTCGTGCAGCGTTCTCGCGTTTGTAGGCGTCGAGCGTAGCCGCACTCGAACTCGAGGCAGTGGGTGCCGGGGTTGCCTGGGTTGCCGGGGCGGCGACCGGTGGTGGTGGCGACTCAGGCTGCTGCTGGCGGCGGTTGGCGCAGCCAGTGGCGAGCAGCGCGGCGATCACCAGTACCGTCGCGCGGCGCAACGTGGCGCGAGGTGCGCCAAATCCGCGGCTGGTTCTGCGCGCGTCGTTCGATGACGCTGGTTTCGACAGACCCTGGTTCGATGTAATCAACACGGTATCTCCTCCGGTAAGAATTGGACTTGCGATCTGCCATGGTAAATCGGGACGCGTGGTTTCAAGTCGCTTTCAATTGTCAACTGTTGTCAATTGAAGTACCCGATTGTCAAATCGCGCCGGGATGGTAGATTCGCTGTTTCGTCCACGATTCGTCCACAATTTTTAAGGAGCAACACGTGCAAAGCTATGACGTTACCGAATGGGGCAAGCCCCTGCAACTCGCGATGCGCGAGACCCCGAAGCCGCAAGGCACCGAGGTGTTGATCAAACTCAAATACAGCGGCGTGTGTCATAGCGACGTGCATATCCGCGACGGCTATTTTGATCTCGGTGGCGGCAAAAAATTTCAGATGAGTGATCGCGGCATGAAGCCGCCGATAACGATGGGGCATGAGCCGTTTGGCACCGTACTCAGCGGCGGTACCGACGCGGGCAATGTGCCAGTTGGAAAAGACATGCTGGTCTACCCGTGGACTGGCTGCGGCACCTGCGCACGCTGCCAAGAGGGCCAGGACAACTGGTGCGGCGCGCCGCGCTACATCGGGATTCAACGCTCCGGCGGCTACGGCGATCATCTGCTGGTGCCGCATCCGCGTTATCTGATTGATGCGAGTGGCATCGACCCGACGTTCGCACCGATCCTTGCGTGCTCCGGCCTCACCACCTACAGCGCAGTGAACAAGTTGAAACCGTTTGCCGCTAACGACTGGATTGCCATCATGGGCGCCGGTGGTCTCGGCTTGATGGCAGTGTCGATGCTGCGCGCGATGGGACATAAAAACATCGTGTCGTGCGACATTGATGCGACCAAAGCCCAGGCGGCCAAAGATGCGGGCGCTGCCGAATTCATGAACGCGGCAGACGCCGGCACGCTGGCGAAGCTGCAAGCGTTGGCTGGCGGCGTTGTCGGTGTGGTTGACCTGGTCGGCGCGACGGCGACCGCGACGTTGGGCATGGCGTGCCTGCGCAAGGGCGGACGCTATGTGCTGGTGGGGTTGTATGGCGGCGAAGTGCCGCTGTCGCTAGTGCCGCTGGCGCAGCGTGCGTTGACGATTCAGGGTTCGTACGTCGGCAATTTGCAGGAGTTGAAAGACGTGGTCGCACTGGCGAAGTCTGGCAAGTTGAAAGCGATTCCGATTGAAGTGCGCGCGGCGAGTGAGATTTCGCGCACGCTTGATCAGCTCAAAGCGGGTACGGTGATTGGGCGCGTGGTAGCGAAGATGGACTCGATGGAGGCGGCGGCGTAATGGCTCATTTTTCAATGAGTCCGGCACGCGGCACGCGCGGCATGGCGGTGGCGCCGCACTCTCTCGCTTCGCAATCCGCCCTCGCGGTGTTGCGCGACGGCGGCAATGCGGTCGAGGCGATGATCGCGGCGACCGCCACGATCTCGGTGGTGTATCCGCACATGAACGGTATCGGCGGCGACAGCTTTTGGCTAGTGCGCACGCCCGCTCTCACGTCATCGGACGGCGTGATCGGGATTGACGCGTGTGGCGCAGCAGCGGCGGGCGCCTCGCGCGCCAACTACGCCAACCAAAAAGCGATTCCGTTTCGCGGCCCGACGGCGGCGATTACGGTCGCGGCCACCATGTCCGGCTGGAACGCGGCGTATCAGCACTCGCAACAAAAACTCGGCGGCAAGCTGCCACTATCGCGCTTGCTTGAAGACGCGATTCACTACGCGTCGAACGGCATCGCGGTCACTTATTCGCAGCACATGAACTCGGCGAAAAAGCGCGATGAGTTGAAGGACATTCATGGCTTTGCTGAAACGTTTTTGGTCGGTGGCGAAGCGCCTGCGACCGGCAGCGTGTTCAAACAGCCGCGCATGGCCGCTACGCTGAAACGCTTAGGTAGCGCGGGTCTTGGCGATTATTACGCGGGTGAACTGGCGCGCGCCATCGCCAACGACTTGAAGAACGCCGGCAGTGTGGTCTCGCTGGCCGACCTGCAAGCGCATCGTGCGCTGATCCGCACACCACTGGAGTTGAAGCACTCGCTCGGGCGTCTCTACAACATGCCGCCGCCGACGCAAGGCTTGATGTCGCTGATGATTTTGGGGCAGCTCGACCGGATGGGCATTGACCGCTACGATCATCTGTCGGCCGACTACGTGCATGCAGCGGTCGAAGCGACCAAGCGCGCGTTCATCGTGCGCGACAAATACATGACCGATCCGGAGGTGATGAAAAAGAACGGCGCGCCCGATCCGCAATCGTTTCTCGACGCCGCCCTGCTCGACGCCAACGTGGCGAAGATCGACATGGCGAAAGCCGCACCGTGGGGCGCGGGCAAAGGCCCGGCCGACACGATCTGGATGGGCGTGATCGATGGGCAAGGCAATGCGGTGTCGTTGATCCAGTCGATTTATCACGAGTTCGGCTCGGGCGTGGTGCTGAAAGAAACCGGCATCAACTGGCAAAACCGTGGCGCATCGTTCTCGCTCGACCCGGCGCACATCAACACGCTGGAACCCGGCAAGAAACCGTTTCACACACTCAACCCGGCGCTGGCGCTGCTCGACGATGGCCGCGTGATGGTCTACGGCAACATGGGCGGCGATGGTCAGCCACAGAGCCAGTCAGCGGTGTTCACCCGCACCGCCGTGTATGGCATGAACCCGCAAGATGCGATTGCCGCGCCGCGCTGGCTGCTCGGGCGCACTTGGGGGCAGACCTCCGACTCGCTGAAACTCGAAGGGCGCTTTCCGCCAGCGACGGTGGATGAACTGAAACGCCGCGGCCACGATGTCGAGATGTATCCCGACTTTGACGAAACGCTGGGTCACGCAGGTTGCGTGAACCGCCACGCCAACGGCAATTTCGAGGGCGGCTTTGATCCGCGCTCGGATGGCGGGGTCGCGGCGTGGTGAGGAATGCACGCGAATGCACGCGAATACACGCGCTGCGCATCAACGTAAAGAGTAGTTACTGATGGAGCGCGTGCGGCTCGACAAGTGGCTATGGGCGGCGCGCTTTTACAAGACGCGCTCGCTCGCCACCGACGCGATTGATGGCAACAAAGTCGCATTGAACGAGGAGCGTGTCAAGCCAGCCAAGGAAGTAAAGCCCGGCGACCGGCTCGCGGTGCGCACGCCCGCTGGCGAGTTCCTCATTGTCGTCAAGGCGGTGGCGGACAAACGTGGCAACGCGACGGCGGCGCAGTTGTTGTTCGACGAAACCGACGCCAGCCGCGCGGCGCGCGCGCAAGAAGCCGAACGAAAAAAGCGCTTTGCTGACCCAGCCGAGCAAATCGCCGCGCGGCCGACCAAGCGAGAGCGGCGCGAATTGGATCGCTTTCGCGGCGGATAAAATAGCTGCATCAAAATGGCATCCTCATCGACACAGGAGTTTCAAAACATGCAACGCATTCTTGCCACCCCGCTCTGCGCCTTGCTTTGCGCATTCACCGCCGCCAGCATCCACGCCCAGGCCTATCCCAACAAACCGGTGAAGGTGCTGGTGCCTTTTGTGGCCGGCGGCACCAGCGACATCGTCGCGCGCGCGGTGGCGCAAAAGCTCAATGAAGCCGGCTACAACGCGCTGGTGGAAAACCGTCCCGGTGCAAACGGCTCGATCGCCGCCGAAGTGTTGGCCAAATCGCCTGCCGACGGCTACACCATCATGGTCGGCTCAATCGGCGTGTTCGCCATCAACATGAGTGTGTACAAGAACCCGAAGTACGACGTGCTCAAAGACTTCGACGCCATCACGCTGGCAGTACGCACACCGAACGTACTAATCACGCCGCCCAATTTTCCCGCCAACAATCTCAAAGAGTTCATCGAGTATTCACGCAAGAACCCGGGCAAAATTTCTTACGGCTCATCCGGGTCGGGTTCGAGTGACCACCTGTCAGCCGAACTATTCAAGCAGCAGACCAAAACCTTCGGCGTGCATATTCCGTATCG
>JAYVSR010000024.1:0-6959 GCA_043775155.1 Burkholderiales bacterium
GAGATGTCGCTCTCCTCCTACACCGTGTCGATGCAAAAGCCGGAACGGCCGTTCGTCGCCTTGCCGGTGTTTCCCTCGCGCTTCTTCCGCCACTCCTGCATTTACATCAATGCCGCGGCCAGCATCAAGACGCCGAAGGATCTGATCGGCAAACGCATCGGCGTGCCCGAATACCAGATGACTGCGCCGGTATGGATTCGCGGCATCCTCTCCGACCACTACGGCGTGCCGTTCGACAGCGTCACCTACCTGACCGGCGGCGAGGAAGAACCGAACCGCGACGAGAAACTCAAGCTCGACCTGCCGCCCCACATCAAGGTGGTGCCGATTGGCCCAACGCAAACCTTGACCCAAATGCTGCACACCGGCGAGATCGATGCCCTCTACACCGCGCGCATGCCCTCGAGTTTTTTGAAGGGCGACGGCA
This sequence comes from Burkholderiales bacterium, assembly GCA_043775155.1. GTDB lineage: Bacteria > Pseudomonadota > Gammaproteobacteria > Burkholderiales > JAEUOS01 > CANJDH01. The sequence continues at coordinate 428 of JAYVSR010000024.1, forward strand.
AGGTGGTGCGCCTGTTCCCGAACTACCCCGAAGTCGAACGCGCCTACTGGCGCGAGACCAGGCGCTTTCCGATCATGCACATCGTCGCGATGCGGCGCGAGGTGTATGAAGCCAACCGCTGGATCGCCGGCTCATTGATGAAGGCCTTCGTCGAGTCGCAGCGCCGCACCTACGACGCGCTGCGCGAAACCGCCGCGCTCAAGGGCATGCTGCCCTGGCTCAACGCCCACGTCGATGAGACCGTGCGCGAGATGGGCGAGGATTTCTGGCCCTATGGTTTGCAGAAGAATGTCGAGACCCTGCAAACCTTTTTGCGCTATCACCATGAACAGGGATTATCGAAGCGGCTGGTGAAACCCGAAGAACTGTTCGCACCCGAGACGCTGGAGAGCTTCAAGATTTAACGCGCGGGTAATTTTGGAGTAAGCGCCGGCTTGAGAGTTGCTCCCTCCAAGGATTTCACCCGTTTGAATCGCTGAGAGCCGCTCGCACCAAGGGTTTTCAGGTGTTGGTCATAGCGATTTTGGTTTACGCGCCTATGCGTTCGCCGTGGGCGCCGGCGTTTTCGCGACGGTTTCTTTGCCCGCGTCTTCGCTCGCCACTTCGTTCGCGGTGTCGCTCGATTGTTCCGTCTGCATATGCATCACCGGCTTCGGCGGTGTCTTGCGCCATAGCCCGCCAGCGCTGAGCGCGCCCCAGCCCCAGCGTAGCCAGCCGATCAAGCTCCACGCCAGCCACAGGGCCCAGGCGAGCATGATGCCGCGCCAAACCCAGAGCGGCAGCGAGATCAGCGTCACGCCGGGAAAATCGCCGCGGTCCTGAAACCAGCGCAGCAGCGATGCGTGCGAGCCGTTGCCTTCGATCTGCATTTCCGGCGCGCCCAGCAATGTGGTCTTGACGGCAAAGAGCAGCAACACCAGCGCGAGCATGGTGAGCAACATGAGCGCGGCCTGCATGGCGTTGAACCATTTGCCGCCGTCGAGCTGCTGCCCGGCGCGCTCCCGCGCCGCGAGCGCAAACAGCCAACCGACGATCACCGCGCCGGCGAACACATCAGTCTGCGTCAAGCCCAAGAGGAGCAATATCCATTGCCACGATTTGAGCGGAGTCGCAGGTACACGGCCGAGGCCGAAGCCGGCCACAGCCAACACCAGCGCCACGCCCCAAAGCAAAATCGCCGGCCCCAGACGCGGGCCGCTGAACCCGAGCACCCAGCGCTCGGCCGGCACGTGCAGTTGCACATGCTGGTTCAGCCCCGGCAGGTTGAGGCCGATGGCGGGAGTGCGATATGACAAGCCAAGACCTTCGGGACTCCGCAGCGTGAGGGACACAAACTGCGCGCCGGGCGTGATGGCGAGTTTCAATTTGCCACCTTCGAGTTTGAGCGGCTCGGTTTGATTGTTGATCGATGCGCTCTGTAACATCATCCCGGCAGGGAAATCGATCACATGCTCACCGCCGCGGCTGGCGCGCAAACTGAGCCACAGGTTCAATTCGGTCACGCGGCTGCCAGGTTTGACTTCGAGCACAGATTGATCAAGGGTGAGCCACGCGCCCGCCACCGCTGGCGGCTTGACCACGGAGATCGTGACTTCCTCACCCGGCCAAGGCTGCCAGCGCGGCAAATGACGGCCGTTGCTTTGACGATGCGTCATTGGAATGCCTTCGAGCGTGACATGCCATTGCGTACCGGCATCGAGTACCCATGTCTCGATCCAGTTGCTTTGCTTAACCGCTGTCAGCTTCAACGATGGCACGATTTTCAACGTACTGTCAAAACTCGCCTCGTTCGCTTGCGGCGCGAGACTGATGCGCGCCTTGCCACCTTCAGCTTTGACGTCTGCGCTGATCACACTCTCGCCCGGCAGCAGCGGATACTCGATCACCAAAGGCTGACCTGGCGCGTTGACGCGGATGACGCGCGTCGTGACACGCCACTCCAGTCCCAGACTGAAGACGCGCTCGATGCGGGTGAAGGGGGTGATGTTGCCCTCGCCAGCGCCCGTCTCTGCGCCATTCGCCACGTTGCCGCCCGCGCCTCGGCCCGAAGTGGCGTTGGCCATGCGCGTCAATTGCAGCGTCTCTTCGGCTATGCCGTTCGCATCGGCGCCATCCAGCCGCCAGCCGCTCAGGGCCGCTTCGACATGGCGCGGCTTGAGCGGCAGCGCAAGCTGCACCGCATCGCGCTGCGGCAGCCGGCCGCTCAGCGTGATCTGATGCACGCCAGCGGGGACGGCGATCAGCAGCATTTCGTTGTCACCGCGCATCACGGGGGCAGGCTTCGCGTCGAGCAGCGCTTGTGCCGGCGTCCATTGCTTGGGGCCGCCAGGCAAGGGCACCGCGCTGGCCTCAACGGCGTGAATTTCCAGCCGCAGGCGCATCTCGTCACCGCTGTTCTCGACTCGCAAACGCGTGATGGTGGCGCAGTCAGGACGGCACGCGGGCGGCGGCGGGGTCAGGCGATCACGCAGCTCCCGCAGCAGGGCATCGCCCGGAAACGGGCTTCCACCAAGAGTTTTGGCAGTATTCTCCTCTGCGACTTTTGGTGCGGGTGCCGCCGCAAGCAGATCACCGGGCGGGAACAACAAGCCCAACAGCACCAGCGCGTTTGCGACGCCAGCCCAGCGGCGCAACGCACCGGGCCGTGCGAGAAGCACAAGGTCGAAGGCACGCACCAGCAACGCCGCTGCAAGCAACAGATGCAACAGCACAATCAGCGCTTTGGCGCCCGGTGTGAGTAACCACAGCGTGAAGGTTTGTGATTTTTCCACCGGGCCATTCCAGATCAACTGATGACTGCGCCACTGCCAGCGCGGCAGGCCGGGACCGGTCTGCACCACGGCTTTCGGGTCAATTTCGTCGACGCTGGTTTTGGCTTTGTCCATTGCGCCGCCGGCGCCGGATGAAAACATTTCGTAGTTGCCGGCACTGCGTTTGGATGCGCTCAAAGGGCGTTTCGCGCGCGAGTCTTCGGCTGGCTTGGCTTCGGCAGGCGCGGGTGCGGCGGCGGGTACGGGTCTATCCTCATTCGCAAACGCTTGCGCTGCTTGGTTTCGCGCCTCGGCCGGGTCTGCTTCAATTGTGGTTCCACGCATACCGACAGTCACGCCGCGCAAGGCGGCTTGGGCGGCGTTTTCGTTCTGCGCAAACAGCGGATCGGTGTGCCGCCCCGGCATTTCCAGCGAGGGATATAAAGTTGCGCGCATCTGCTCTACCGCGAACGGCAGCGCAACCACCAGCACCGCGAGCCACGCCATGTTGCGATAGCGCGTGAGCCACACCCCGGCACGCGTGGCCACGAGCGCGCGCGCCAGTGCTGCGGCGGCGAGCAGATTGATCCAGACCCAGCGCGGCGCGCCGGGTTCGTGCCAGGTCAATACCAGCAGCAACAGCGTGACCCCACCCCAGCGCCAACCCCACAGGCGCAGCGCCGCAACCGCCGCGACCAGAACGAGAAAGAAATCCAGCAGACTCCAGCGCGACACCCACGCCCCTTCCGCTTTATCAACGCCCGAGGCGGCGAGCAGACGCCAGCCCGGCGGCAGGTGCAGCCTGGCTTGCGCTTGCTGCGCGTCGAAGTTCCAGCCGACGGCAGGCAGCTCGCGCACATTGCCGGGGAGACGCGCATCCGCCGATATTTGCGCCTGGCCCATGCGCACCTCGATACCCGATGTTTTTTCGGTGTCTTCAGTCAGAAGTTGATCGCGCCCGCCCGACGCGGCGCGGCCGAGGACCAAAGGCGCGCGCATCGACAACCGCCATGATTGTGTCAGGCTCCCGGCGATATCGTCTTTGACGGTGTACCCGGCACCATCGAAGTCGAGCCAGATTTGCCGGTTAAGAGTCAGTTGATCCGGATTCGGGTTGACATCTCCACGGCGACTCTCGGCGAACGACAAACGCTCGCCCGGTTTGAGGCGATACACCGGAAACTTGCGCCAATCGGCAGGCAGCGTCGTTTGCTGCGGATCAATTTGCGCCGGCCCGGATATCGTGACCTGCCGCAGCGCCGGGCGCGCGGCGAAAGCCCAGACTTCTTCTGTCACCCCATCAATCTTCGGCGCGGCCAGCGCGCTGACGGGCGCGGGCATGCGCGCAGTCAGCATGATCTCCCATTGGCCTGGACGGATTTGCACCAGCAAATTTTTATTCGCATCCAATCGTGCGGGCAAGCTGCTGGCGAGCGTCAGCGGCACTGCGTCGAGCGGCAACATGCCAGCGAGCGTGATTTCACGATTTTTGCCGGCGGCAAACAACTCGATGCGCGTGGTGATGGTGAGCGGAATGTCATCGGTGATCAGACGGCTGATTCGTAGATCAGCTTTCTCCGCTTCGCGTGATTCGCGCGCGCCTTGGCTTAGCGTAACCAAGCCGGTTTCATCCCAGCGCGGCTCTGCGACGGCTTGGCCATTGATGGTCAGCGCGATCAAACCAGTCATGACGGGGACAGCCAGATTTTCCGGCAGCGCCCGCCAGATAAAACTTCCGGTGAGCCGGTGTTCTCCAGCGGGCAGAAAAATGCCAGGTGCCTGGCCCTGCGCGATGACCGTTTGCGCTTTGCCGCCAGCCTGCACATCTTGTGGCCAGCGCTGCGCGCTGCCCGGCAAAGGCATCCACACAGAATCGCCCGCCACGGCTCCCATCGCGGCATACACGTGCACCGTCTGCGCAAAACTGCCGCCGCCTTGACCGAGACGCAACTCCAGCTGGCCTGGCCAAATACACCGGAGCCTTTCACTGCTGCCGGTTTGCAATGGGCACGTTGACTCGGCACTGCCGTGCAGCGCCCATGGCACCCAAGGCTTGAGTGGCGCAGGAACGTCATCGCGATTCATCGGTGGCAGCGCGAAAACGGTCGCGCTGCACACCATAAACAAGAGAGAAATCAGACCGCGTGTGAGCGGCATCGCCATGCAAGCAGTCATGAGAGGCTCCTTTGTTCCCACTCTACCGCATTCGCTCCCACCGATACACGGGGTTTCGTCTAACTTCGGCCCGCTCCGATAAACCGGATCACCTCGGCGATCACGCCGGCATCGCGCAGGATGCGCACGTGCCCGAGGCCGCGTGTCGTGAACAGGCGTGAATCGCGCCAGCCGGCCGCATATTCGAGAGCGCAATCGGGCGACACTTCCCGATCCTGCGCATCGTGGATCAACAGGGCCGGCACGTTGATGCGCGGCGCCACTGCGCGGGCGCGCAGTTCCGTCATCCTTACCCCTTCCTGCTTTTCGATGGTGCGCTGCATCTCGGCGCGCACGCCTTCCGGGATCCGCAAAAAGCGCGCAAAGCGCCGTATTTCCGCTTCGGCGTCGGCGGGTGCGGCAATCAGCACTGCGCGCTTGGCTTCCAGCCCGCGCGACAGTGCGAACGCCGTCGCCGCGCCGCCGGGGGAATGGCCGATCACCGCGTGAAACGGCCCGAGCGTGTCAGCGACGTATTGCACGGTGCGCGCGAACTCGGGCAGCGTAACGGCATCGCCGCTGCTGGCGCCGTGCGCGGGCTGATCGAAGGCGACCACTTCATAGCCGGCTTCGATCAGCGATGCAACCAGCGCGGCGAACTGCAAGCTGTGCCCGGCCCAGCCGTGCGCCAGCAACACGCGCGGACGACCGGTGTCGAGATGCCAGCCGTACGCGCGAACTTGTTGGCCGCGGTGCGCAAGCGTGATTTCCTCATACGGCGGGACCTTCGAATAGTCCGCCGCGACATGCCGCAATCCGCGCGGCATGCAGAACATGCGTCGTGCCAGCGGTGCGGCGAGCGCCGGCACCAGACGCGACGACAGGGCGAAAAAACTTCTCAAAGGAAACAACGTCAGCCATTGCGCAAGATCTTCGCGGCGAATGACGGGAGCGGACGGGGCGGTGGAGTGCATGGTGGATCTCCTTGGCTATTCGAAACGCGCCGGCCGGACAGGCTTGATGCGCAGTGACGCCATGATGGGCTTGACGAAGGACGGTGGGCAGTGGCATTATTGACAACAATCATGCGAAAAACGACACGCCCTGTTTTGACCGCCAAACCGCAAGCTGCAGCCAAGTCTTCTGTCCCTTCACGTTCTGCCCCTTCACGTTCCGCTGCTGTTTCCGCAGCACCCGCGCAAGGTTCCGCGCTCTCCGACGCTGCGGCTGCCCTGTCGGTACGGCCGGCGCCGGCGCGTGCTCGCAAAGGTGCCGCGCACACTTCCACCGGCAACGTCGCCCCGCGCACCGAACACAATGCGGCGCGCATTGCGGTGTTGGCCTTCGACGACTGCATGGCGTCGTCCGTCACCGGGCCGCTCGAACTGTGCGCCGTGGCGAACACGCTGGCCGACCTCACGGCGCCGCACGGCGGCATCAGGCGCCTCGCCGCAGAAGTGTTCTCGCTGGACGGCGGGCCGGTCACCTGCGGCCAGGGCATCACCCTGGCCGGCGGCAAGCTCAAGGGGATTCCCGACATCGTGATTGTTCCGGGCATCTGGCACGGCAGCGCCGGCGGCAAGTTTCGCGACATCGGCGAGCATTACGCGGCACAAGTGGCGCTGCTG